>JBGTRP010000430.1:0-6595 GCA_041940685.1 Acanthopleuribacteraceae bacterium | reverse complement strand
ACGACGCGGCCGGGTTCCGTGCCCTGATGACCGACTTTTTCGAGGTAGACCTAGAGTTGCTGCTGCGCAAACCGGTTCTGCCGGAAACCATCCGCAACTGGTTCTCGGAGTGGCATAAGCAGTCCATCCGCGATCGCGATTACCGGCGTTTGTTTCACCAGATCTTCGCCAGGACGAAAATTTTCGAAAGGCTGCTGGCGCGGAAAGGCGGCGAACGCGGGGTAGCCAATTACGAGCACATCGCCGACATCCTCCATCGCGAGGGCGCCAATATGGATTTGAGCCAGTTGCTGCTTCGCTTCCGCCGCTACCTGGATGGGAACCTGGACCCGGAGATCAACCACTTACCCACGGAAAACGAGGGGCATGCGGTTCAGGTCATGACGATTCACGCGGCCAAGGGCCTCGAATTCCCGATCGTTTTCGTTTTTGATGGTTTTTCTCTCAGGGACTCCAAGCAAAACGCCTATCACGAGTTTCACGATCCCCGGCTCGGCAAGGTCATCGATTTGGGAAAAAATCACAAGCATCAACATGCCCAAGCCCAACGGCAAGATTCCGAGCGATTGTTCTACGTGGCGCTCACCCGCGCCCGCTACAAGCTATATCTGCCCCTGTTGCCCCATCTCCATGAAAAGGTCAAAAAAGAGTACATTCCCAAAAATATTCATGTATTGGCGCAACCGCTCCTGGCCATCCGCGCGCAAGGTGCGCATCCCTCCATTTTCTTTGAAGAGCGCCATCACGAACTCGTATCACTACCGGAGACAGGGGAGCTATCGGCGGAGAGGCCAAAACCAGCCGAACCCGAAGCCCCACCCCAGGACATAGACTTCGAACAAATCAAACGGGAAAAATCACGGCTTAGCTTGACCTCTTATACCCGGCTGATGTACCAAAACCAGCCGCTCAGTGGTCTTTTGGGAGATTTGGATCGCGAGCCGAGGCGCATTGACGAGGCTCCGGAACAGGAAGAACCGGAGTTGATCCCTTTGCCCAAGGGCCGCGAGGCCGGCATCTGCCTTCACCAAATTCTGGAGCTGACCTCGCGGCTGCATGTGGCGGATTTTCCGCCGGATGGGTTCGCGAAATGGTGTGAAGATGCCCGGGTGCGCCGGTTGATTCGAGAGCAGTTGTTGAGCTTCGACCTGGAATCCTATTACCAGGTTGCCGCGGATATTATTTGGCGCGCGCTCAACACGGAGATTCTGGAAAACACGAGCCTGGGCCGGTTGCCGGAGAGAGACCGTTGCCACGAGGTCGAGTTTCACTATCCACTGGACAAACCCAGGGGTGGAACCGCCCTGTTGACGGGCTCCATCGACTTGGCCTTTCGCCACGCGGGGCGCTATTATTTCGGTGACTGGAAAAGCGACACCCTCATCGATTACAGGCCCGAAACCCTAGCCGCCAAGGTGGAGGAACACTATCAAACCCAAATTCATATCTACCTGTGGGCCATGCTCCGCTGGCTGGGCATCACGGATCGCGAAGCCTATGAACGCGATTTCGGCGGCCTTTTCTATTGGTTTGTGCGCGGAATGGATCCGGGACGCGGGGTCCATTTTTTCAGGCCCCGTTGGAGGGAAGCACGACAGTACTTGGCCAACCTTTTGCAATTGCTCTAACCTCTTTTTAAAACCTCGAGCGGAGGGCGGGTCATGAATGGTCCACGTGATTCGATCCACGCCTCGGGCACGGTTTTCCAACGATTGGCGCGTAGTGAAAAGCTGCCGGGTAGGGCCCTGCACCCGCGCGAACATGCGTTGCTGGAGCATGCCTTGCAAGCGGGCCTGAGCGCACATGATTTTTACGTGGCCAAGAAAATGAACGCCATGGCCACGGCCTCGGGATTTGCCCTGCTCTGTCTCCTACTTTGCGAACGGCTGGCATTCAGCGAGGGAAGCACCTATCTCGGCCTGGAGCCGGAAAGTTTGGGCGCCCGGCTGAAAATTCTTGGCCTCGAGACGGCCGGCCTAGAGGAGACCCTGACCAAAATCGTCGAGATCCTGGACCGGGAAAGGTTCCTGATCAGCGATGATCCCGACGAAAAACGCGCCATTCCTTTTTTCTTCGACCGCCGCCACAACGCGCTCCTTCGCCAGGTTCAGTACCGGGCGGAACAGAGGGTTGCGGAAGGGTTGCGCGGACGGCTGGCGCTAGCGGGGGAAGACCCTCGAAGACTACGCGAGGCGTTTGCCAGAATCACGGAAACCTATCCACTGGGAAACCGCCCATGGCGTCACGAGCAGAACAAACCCTGGCGCGCCCTGCAATTGGAGCCCGAGCAAAAGCTTGCCGCGCTGGCCGCAATGCGTTCCCCGCTGACCATCATCACGGGCGGGCCCGGCACCGGAAAAACATCTATCGTGGTCACGATCCTGAGGCTATTGGCCGAGAACGGCGTTCCTCTCGAGAAGGCGCTGTTGGCCGCTCCCACGGGCAGGGCCGCCAACCGCATGGCAGAATCGATCCGAGCGGGACTGAATACCATTCATCCCGAAGGCCGTCACCCCGCTCTTTTGAATTGGGATGAAGAACCTCAAACGCTTCACCGCCTGCTGGGTTTTTCTCCGACGCGGGGCCAATTCACTCGCAACCGCGAAAACCCCATCGAGGCCGACTACCTCATCGTAGACGAGTGCTCCATGGCGGACTTGATGCTGATGGAAAGTCTGTTCAACGCGCTCCAAACCAAAACCTCGTTGATCCTGCTCGGTGATGCAAACCAATTGCCATCCGTGGACGCGGGCGCGGTCTTTAAGGATTTGGTGACCGCCGCCGGTGAAACGGCCCCACCCCTGGAAGACCCTTGGCAGGCCATCGAGTGGTTAAGGCGAAAAGGAGGAACGCTCGCGGCCCACGTCATCGCGCTGAGGCGCTCTTTTCGCCAGAGTTCGGGCGATGGCGGCGGCCATATCTTGGAAATCGCCGCACGTATCCAGCAACCGTCCAAGGCCGGCCTTTTCGATGGAGAAACGGGCAGGCCGATCGAGGTGCTCCAAGCGGATGCGTCATGGCCGTGGCAGGGGGTTTGTCTTGTTTCGCCGGACCAAATCAGCGTTCGAGCCCTCGCCGAGCGGCTGTTTCAGCGTTTTTATACGGACTACCACCGGCTCTCCACGAAATGCTTCGACTCTTTTCAGCGGCAGGAAAAGGATTTAGCCGAGCTTTTCGCCTATTTTGATCGCCTGCGCATCCTCTGTCTCACGCGCGCCACCGCCCTGGGGGTCGAACATCTGAATCAGCTATTCCAACAACGCTTCTACCAGGGTGACCCCTGGTTCTATCCCGGCGTACCCTGGATGGTCACGCGCAATGACTACCGCCGCGGACTCTTCAATGGAGACATCGGAATCGCCCTTTGGCAAAGCGGCGAGGCGGGCCAACGGCGGCGCTGGCTTGTCTTCCGGGATGCTTCCGGTTTCAAGCCCATCCCCTTTGAGTCCTTGACGGCGCTCGAACCCGCCTTCGCCATGACCGTTCACAAAAGTCAGGGTTCGGAAATGGATCACGTCGTTTTGGTCCTCCCCGACCAGGCCCATCATCTGTGCAAAAAAGAGGTCATCTACACCGCTCTGACCAGGGCGAAGCGATCTGTTCTGGTATATGGAAACCCCGACTTGCTATCGCAAGCCGTCGCCCAGGAAACCGTGCGCACCACGGGCTTGAAGCGAAACCTGGAGGCAAAGGGCGCTCCGGGGAAAGCCCCTTCCTGAGACGCCGCGCCGCCGCGGGAGTGGCTCGTCAGCGCTTTTCCCAGGGAGGCGCGCCTCCAATTGTTCCGAACGGGGAGACAGGGGTTCGGAATCGGAGGCCCGTCTTTTGGCAAACCCGATGCCGGGCAAGCTGTTCACATTTATCGCGGTTCACCTGAGGGCCAATTGGCATGAACTCTGCTTGAAAGAGCACTAGGTGTTGCATACCCGCATCATCCCATTTTTACAAAATCTCAACTGATTCATCTTTTTTCCTGAATTCAAGTTTCAGCCTCACTTAAATCTCAACCAAATATATTGGGTTGCCATTTGCCCCTAATCGGACTTTTTTCCCGGAGCCTTTCGGTTTCCTGGCTGGTAAAGGCCACCCTCCTAAAATATTCCCTTCAACTACCGGTATCTCGCCTTTGCCTTCCTGAAGGCAGGAATCTCAAAAGGAGCCGTTTCATGGTCAACCCGTTAAAGAAACTGGCAAGCTGGATCATTGAGAAACGAATCGAAAAAGACAAGCGCGACCAGGAAATACGGGCGCTGGCCCGCATGAATCGCGCGGGCACCCGCCCCATGTGGAAATAAAGCATGCCCTTAAGGATTGTCCCTCACGCACGGTGAAAGGAATCGCTTACATCCCCTCCTTGCCAAGCGATTTCCACCATCTTTTTTTCAGGCCATCTTCACGATGGCCTTTTTTTTGAAACAGAGGGAGGCTCCCAGGGGCGCATCGGAAACGCGGTCCTGTAAAATTTTGCACTTTTTCGGCCAATTTTGAGAGAATGAGAATCAATTACCAGCAATCGTTTTTTTAGGGGTGTGTTGCATGTCCGCCGTAACCATCAATGACCGTCACTTTCCACCTCCGGGCTCCGAGGAGGAAAAAAAGCTGTTCACCCGGCTGCAGGCCAAGCTACCCGATATTTACCATCGCCTCGCCCAGAACCGGCGGGAAGCGCATACGACCATCGTCGTGCCTTCCCTCACTCTCGACCGCGAGGAGCTATCCAAAATCGAGGGCACCATGTACTACGAGGAACGTCTGCTGTGCATGCTGATGCTCTTGCGGCGGCCTCGCACCCGGATCATCTTCATTTCCTCCACCAAGATCCATCCCATCATCACGCAGTATTACCTCAGCTTCCTGACGGGCATCCCCATCGGCCACGCCATGCGCAGGCTCACCATGCTGGATACCAACGACGCTTCGCCCAAGCCGTTGACCCAGAAAATTTTGGAAAGCCCATGGTTGATGGACCGCGTCCGCAAGCTGATCGGCGATCCCAACCGCACCCATTTGGTGGTGTTCAATACCACCCCCTTCGAGCGCACCCTGGCGGTTCGGCTGGGGATCCCGGTGTACGGCACCGATCCGGATCTCCACTACCTGGGCAGCAAAAGCGGCTGTCGTCGTATCCTCAAGCAGGCCGGCATTCCCGTGCCCAAGGGTTACGAGGATCTCAAGTCCACCGAGGAAATCGTCACCGCCCTGGACAACCTATGGCGCGATAACCCCGACATCAAGCGCGCGGTGGTCAAGCTCAACGAGGGTTTCTCCGGAAAGGGAAACGCCATGTTCGACTATCGGCCCATCGGGGAATTCCGCGACGCCGAAAACCCCGAGATCCGCAAACAAGCCATTGAAAAGAACCTGTTCAACCTGAAGTTCGAGGCCCAAAAGGAGACCTGGCCCAGCTTTGAGCGCCAGTTCCACAAGTTACAGGGGGTGGTGGAGACCTTTGTGGAGGGCGAAATTAAACACAGCCCCTCGGTACAGGCGCGCGTCAACGCCATCGGGGAGCCTCAGGTGATTTCCACCCACGACCAAATCATGGGCGGGCCCACGGGTCAAATGTTCATGGGCTGCAGCTTTCCCGCCCGCAAGAGCTACCGCCTTCAACTTCAAGAGGACGGCAGGAAGGTAGCCGAGATCCTGAGCACCAAGGGTGTGCTGGGCCGTTTTGCCGTGGATTTCATCCTCGTGCCCACGGAAACGGGCTATGAGCGCTATGCGATCGAGATCAACCTCCGCCGCGGGGGCACCACTCACCCCTTTGCCATGATGAAATTCCTGATCGAAGGCCATTACGACGAGGAACGGGGCCTGTTCGTCTCATCCATGGGCGTGCCCAAATATTACCTGGCTACCGACAACCTATTGGACCCCAAATACCAGGGCATGGGTCCCGAGGATTTGGTGGATGTGGTCGCCTACAACGAGCTGCACTTCCACAGCTACCTGCAGCGAGGGGTGGCCTACCACATGATCGGCGCGCTCAGCCAATGCGGAAAGCTGGGGATCACCTGCATCGGCGATACCCGCGATGAGACGCAGGAACTCCACCAGAAAGCCATCGAGGTGTTGGACAATGAAACCACCTTCGAGGGCCGAAAGCCGAGGCTGGAGTATTTTATGAAGGCGCCGCAGAACTTCCCGGACTACTCGCCGCTTTAAAAGCGAAACGCGCGCGCTCGCCGGGCTGAGCAGGCGGCGTTTATCCTGCCCAGCCGCATCTTCGCAACGGAGCGCAATTCCCATGGCGGCCAAGCTCGCTTCTCCCGAGCCGGAAAGCGGCGATGGTTGGTGTCGTCAGCCGCCGCGGGCGAGGGAATCCAGGAACTCCTGGTTGGTTTTGGTTTTGGCCAGGCGCTCGCAGAGCAACTCCATGGCCTCGGTCGCGGAAAGCGGGTTGAGCACCTTTCTGAGTACCCATAGGCGGTTGAGCTCCATTTTCGAGAGCAGCAACTCTTCCTTTCGCGTTCCGGAACGGGAAATATCGATTGCCGGGAAAACGCGGCGATCGGAAAGCCGGCGGTCGAGAATGACCTCCATATTGCCGGTACCCTTGAATTCCTCGAAAATCACGTCGTCCATGCGGCTACCC
>JBGTRP010000429.1:0-6658 GCA_041940685.1 Acanthopleuribacteraceae bacterium | reverse complement strand
CACATACCCGGCCGCATCAAGGATTTCATCGCCACGCCCAAATCCAATCTGTACCAGTCCATCCACACGACGCTGATCTCCGGCCGGGCTCAGCCCTTCGAGGTTCAGGTCCGCACCCATATGATGCACCGCATCGCCGAGGAGGGCGTGGCCGCCCACTGGACCTATAAAAACGGGAAGCTGCTCTCCGTGGGCAAGAACGATTTCGTGGCCTGGCTGCAAAAGGTGGCCGCGGATCAAAAAGAGGTGGACGATACCGACGAGTTTCTGGAAACCATCAAGGGCCAACTCCAGGCTCGCGAAATTCTGGTTTTTACGCCCATGAGCGAAATCAAGACCTTGCCCAAGGGCGCCACCCCGCTCGATTTCGCCTACCAAATCCATACCGAAATCGGCCATCACGCGGTGGCGGCCAAGGTCGACGGTAAGATGGTTCCCCTGCGCGGCGAGCTTCAAAGCGGCAGCATCGTGGAAATCATTACCGACAGCCGCCAGAACCCCAAGGGCGAGTGGTTGCAGTACGTCAAGACCCCGTCCGCGCGGGCCAAGATTCGCGCCTGGCTGCGAACCGCGGAACGCAACAAGGCGGTCGAAATGGGGCGCGCGCTTTTCGAGCGCGAGCTCAAGAAACAGAAGGTGCCCCTCAAATCGGTTTCCACCAACCGCGTTCAGGCCAAACTCCATCTGTTCAACGAGAAAAAAGTCGAGGATTTTTACTCGGCGATCGGGTTTGGCCGGCTGACCGCCAAAAAGGCGGTCAAACCATTTTTACCCGAGGGCCAGGACGCCTCCGAGCCCGCGGAAACGCGCCGTGAAAACCGACTGAAACGCGCCATCCAAAAAATTTCGCGGCGTTCCTCCCACAATGTACTGGTGCGTGGCCAAAACGATATCCTGGTGAAGCTGGCCAAATGCTGCAACCCCATTTCCGGCGATCCCATCGTCGGCTACATCACGCAGGGCCAAGGCGTTACGGTTCACAAGAAAAACTGTCCTACCTTCAACAAGCAGCATCTCAATCCCGACCGCAAGATGGAGGTTTCCTGGGACACCAAGGCCGAAAAACAGTTTTTCAGCGTGCAAATTCGGGTGTTTACCGAGGACCGTTCGGGCATGATCGCCGATATTACCAGCGCCATCGCCAATTCGGAAACCAATGTGCAGAACCTCAAGGCCAAGGTCAACGAGGAA
Organism: Acanthopleuribacteraceae bacterium; assembly: GCA_041940685.1. Lineage (GTDB taxonomy): Bacteria > Acidobacteriota > Holophagae > Acanthopleuribacterales > Acanthopleuribacteraceae > JBGTRP01. Next base: position 5,467 of record JBGTRP010000429.1, on the reverse strand, counting down.
AAGAGCATGGGAATCTTCGATATTATTATCCAAATCACGGATTACCAGCACTTGACCAAGGTCATGCGCGATCTCAGGAAGGTAAAAGGTTTTCTGAGCTGCGAACGGATCTAAGCGCAAGCAAAGCTCATGGGGAGGGGCCGTCCCTTTTCATTCAAGGATTATCGGTTTTTGATGGCCTGGCCCCTTGAGCCGATCCTGAAGGGGCGCTGCTAAAATAAACCCGAGGCAGCGGTTATCCGTTTTATACAAGCATGTTAGACTGGCGCTGGGTGCCGCCATCTCGGGGGCGGTCATTCCCACATGGATCGAGTGTATGTCTTTTATCGCCCAATTTTTTTTGCTTGTTCTTTTGCTGATCTTTGTCGAGTTGTACCTGCTGATCCGCACCGCGGAGATCATCAGCATGGGGCCGACGCTCTTGCTCTGCGTGTTGACCGGCGTGTTGGGCGGAGCGCTGGTGCGTTCCCAGGGATTGCGGACCCTACGGGAGATTCAGGGGTCCTTGGCCCGGGGCAGGTTGCCCACCCGGGATATCGTTTCCGGGCTGATTCTTTTGGTGATCGGCACCATGCTGCTCACGCCGGGCTTCATTACCGATTCGCTGGGTTTTTTGTTGCTTGCGCCGCCGGTCCGCCGCTGGGCGGCGGGGCGTTTGATCGCCCACTTCAAGAACCGTTTGTTCCCCCGTGATCGTGGCGGAACCACCCGGGGCCCCAGGGCCCCGGAGGATATCATTATCGAGGTAAAGGCCGAAGAAATAAAGGACTCGCGGTCGGATTCCTGAACCTCTCGCCGACCCTTTTTCCTGTTACCTGCCGGCCGATCCCAGCAACATTTCGCCGGATTTGGACTGGCGGAAAAGATTGGGATGGGCGTTGATGAGATCGATGACCGTGATGCCGTCGGGCCAAAGCGCCAGTTGCGTTTCGTAGGGCAGGCTCTGGGGCTCCAAACAGTCGGGATCGATGCCGTGCATGGTCACCACGTGGTTGCCCATGCGCGTGGGCACACGCTCGGGCGCGATGCCGTAGGGATGCCCGAGTCCGAGGGTCAGCGCCACATTCGCCAGGCCACCGGTCAGGAAGTGACAGTAGCTCATGATGGTGCCGCAACCCATGCCGTTGCCGGGGCAGCCGGAGGGCAATGCATTGGCGCCGCAGTGACAACTGGCGTTGTTGCACTGGTCCGCGCAGGTATCGATGTGGTTCGGGTTTCCTTCCAAGCCCGCGTAACACATGGTATGGGGCGAATTGAAATTGTGGCCGATTTCATGTGCGACCACCACGATATCCCAAACCGAGGAGGGGTTGTTGATGTCGAAATTGAAATTCAAATCGCCACTATAGCCGTAGGCGCCCCCGTAGTTGTCGACCGCGGGAGCCAATCCGCAACCCGCGCCGCTGGTGTTGGTGTTGAACGGGCCGGAACACAAGACGCCTACCCAGGCAACGCCGCCGCCGTTGCTTTTCCCGCTCAGGAAATGCGCGGCCGTGCGGTCAATGGCGCCATTGTTGTCGTTCCAGTACCTGCCGAATTCGAACAACCCGCAAACCGTGGAAAACTCGGCCCAGGGATCGCCGGGCATGGTCCACAAGGACAGGTGTGAAATGCTCATGGAGGTGTCCAACTCGGCGGTGTACATCACCGAGCTGTAGGCGATCAGATCGCCGGCGTAGTTGGTCGCGTCGGTGGTGTTGCCGAAATTGTTGTAGTACTCCCAGTCCGATTCAATGGCGATGCGGGCCTCATAAGTTGCCGAGCCGCCGCGGTAGACGGTTTTAGGAACGGCCTTGCGGGCGGGTTTCTTCCGCTTGGTGGCGGCGCCAATGCCGGGCAATTCGTCGCTTGAGCAATTGAATACGCCGCCCGGTCCTTCCAACTCCTCGGGCTCCATGGCCCGTACATATAGTCCCGAACCCAGAACGCCGGCTTTCTGGCCAGCGCCCAAAATCCAATAGTGGCCCGGTCGGTGGATCAATCCCCGCATGGTGCCGTCTTCCAGGATGGTCAATAACGCGCGCGATTGGGGGTCGCCCTTGATGCCGCCGCCCATATACAGGTTGGCGGGCGCCGGAAGCACTTGCTCACCCGCCTCGCCATGAACCACGATCCTCGCATCGGAAGTAAATACCTCGAAGCGCCGAAGATCCAGCTCGGCCGCGGGTTGACCCGAATAAAGGTCCAGGCCGCTCAGCAGCACCCGTTCTCCGGTCACCAACTCGCGAAGTTTGTTTTCCAGACCAGGATCGTTCACGGAGGCTGTCACTCCCTGAGCCAGTAACCCCGCCTGGCAAACGAGAAAACATGACAGCGCCGCGATCGTCCACTTCCAATACGCCATTTTCATTTGGTCGCTCCTCCAATAAAAAAACATGCGAGAGTCCCATGGCTTTGGGCTCAAACTCGGGTTATGCCGAAGACTTCTGTTCCCCAGGCCATGCTCCTCCGAATTTTCGCACGGACCATTAGCATAGCAGGAACCGCTCGCGCTTTGTTCACTCAGGTCTTTTTATGTAGATAAGATCACGAGTTTTCAACTTTTCCGGGTCTTGGGTCTCTTGGGGTTTGAAACTTCCGTGGCCGGTTTTTCACCGGCCAGTGTCCGTTTGAGCGGCGCGCGCTCATCCTCGGCCTCGGGCGTGGAGAGAAGTTGGTGCGTGAGCGGGGTGCTCAACGCGATTCCCGTTTCCAAGGAGTGATCGTATGCGGCGCGATTGACAGCAAACCCCGCGTGCAGGACGCGATAGGGGTTTTTCACCGTGAAAAAGAACCTCCAGGTAACCGCGTGGTCGCCATTGTTTAAAAGCCGAACCCTGGGCTTGACCGCGGAATTAATGCTCTGTTCGTCGCGACAGGCGTGTTCCCACACGATTCGAAAGAAGCTTTCGACCCTTTTAGAGGTGACGCCATAACCGATGTTGAAGTCGATGAACTGCCGAATCCCCTTGTCCGGGGCATTGCTGAGCACCTCGATTTTGCGGTTGCGGAAATGGGCGTTGGGGATCAGGATTTCGTAGTTTTGGCGCAAATCGCGGAAGACCGTTTGCGTCAGGGACGTGTTCAGCACCACGGCCAGCAGGTCCAGAGAAGCTACCCTGACCACGCTGCCCGGCTCGATATTTCCATTGTAGAGCAGAATCAAACCATGGATGTTGTCCGGCGCCCACACGTCCTTGGTGGAAAAAATGATGATCAAGAGACCACCGAACACGCTGGTGGCCTTTAACCAATCGGTGATTTCCCAAATATTGATGATAAAGAGGCAGCCCGCGATGGAAACCAACATGAGAGTGACGAGGCTGAAAATTTCCGATTGGTAGGTATCGGTGAGCACGGTTTCGCCGCCGATCTCCTTGATGCGGCCGAAGCGTTTGAGGGTAAACATCTTGATGAAATGCCAGGAGAGGTAAGAGAGCAGCAGGGTCAGGCCGGTTTGGGAAATGCGTTGCGCCTCCTCGGTCAGGAACACCGCGATAAAGTACAACCCGAAAAGTACGAAATTGATGAAACGCAGGCTCCAAAGCCTTTTTTGAAAGGCGGATTCATCGCGGGACTTGGGGTAAGCGCTGGCAATATGTTTGGAAAATAGGAAGATGAGCGCATTGATGCTGAATACGAAATAGTCGAAGTTGGTAAATTCGGCCAAATGTTTCAGAAAAAAGTCCAACAGGTTCATGAAAGCGCGCTCCGGCCGTGTTGGCGATCTGGATGCAAAAACATGGTGACTCCGATCATAAAACGAACCGGCACGGCGGTGGAAGGGGCAAGTCCGACTAAGCCGCCGAGGCCCCCGTGTATGCTAGGCGCGGCCGCTCCATTCCGCGACCCGCCTAGACCATCCCATTCTTTAGCGGCGGCTGGAGTTTTGGAACCAAATCCGGCCGCGATCAGAAGGCCGGATGTGGGCGGAATAGAGCGCTCCTCCAAATTGCTGGCATCGGGAACCCTGCCTCATGGGATGCCGACAACCCGGTTTGGGTCAAACTAGACCGGCGGGAAGCCATCCCGCTAGAATAAGGCAGTTCGGCATGGGCGATAGCAGATGGGTCCCCGGCCCATGAGCTTACCCTGAATGCTTACAAGGGAAACAGTTGAGCGGATTGGATTACGGCAACGGCCTCAACATCGTTTTAGTGGAGCCTGAAATCCCCGGCAATACCGGGACGATCGGACGCCTTTGCGTGGGATTGCGCGCGACCTTGACCCTGATCGAGCCCTTGGGCTTCTCGCTGGAGGACAAATATCTGAGACGGGCCGGTTTGGACTATTGGCCCCATCTTCAATGGCGGCTCCTGCCCGACCTGGAGACACTGATGGCGGAAATCGACAATCCGGAACGCTTTTATTTTTTGACTACCAAGGCGCGGCAACCCTATACTCGGGTGCGCTACGCCCGGGGCGACTTCCTAGTGTTCGGAAAGGAGACGCGTGGTTTGCCGGAGTCCCTGCTGGCCACCCATGCGCCCCGCGCCTGCACCATTCCCATGTACGGCCACACGCGCAGCCTGAACCTGGCCATTTCCGTGGGGATCGTGGCCTATGAGGCCATGCGCCAGATCTCCGATGGGTTCGCCTCATGAGAACATTCGCCCTCCTTCTCGGAGCTCTCGGTTTGTGGTGGATCGGCTGTGCGCCCCAACCCGGCCGCACCCTGGCCCGCGCGGATCGCCAATCACTCACCCTGGCGGGCGCCACCCAGGCCGCAACCGAAATCCGCGCGCCCCACGCTCTGGAGCTGGGCCGAAATCGCCGTTTCTACCTTCATTTGGCGAATCCCGGCAGTCAGGATCTGGTCGTGTACCTCAAGGATGCGTTGCCCGACAGGGTCCGTCTGGCGTCCGGACGCTGGCAACGCGTGGCCGGGCGCACGGGGGCCGAACAACTGCGCCTGGAATGGGAAGGCGGACCGCTTTTTTTGGGAGAGACTTACCTGCTCCCGGAAAGGAGCGCGAGAAAACCCAACCTGCTTTTGATCAGCATCGATACTCTGCGCTCAGATCGCATGGGAGTCTATGGCCACAGTCGGCCGACCACCCCGGTTCTCAGCGCCTGGGCCGAGCGCGCAACCCGATTCGAATGGGCGTTCACGCCCGCGCCGACCACCCGGCGGGCCGTACCCGGTATGATGACCGGTCGCTATGCGTCCACGCTCTCATTCAAGGAATCGAAGAAGCACTGGCCGCCCAAGCTCATCAAGGGCCGGCACGTGACCCTCGGTCAGCTGTTCAAGCGCGCCGGCTACCAAACCCACGCTATCGTGTGTTGCCCCAATCTTCTGGGCAAGGGCTCCGGCATTTCAGTAGGCTTTGACCAGGTCGATGGTAGCACCGCCCCGACGTACAGGAAAAAAAAGTACAGCGGCCATTTACTGGCTGATGCCGCAGAGAAATACATCGCGGGACGCGCAAACCGCACGGAGCCGTTCTTTTTGTGGATCCACTTTGTGGATCCACACAATCCGTAC
>JBGTRP010000428.1:0-6664 GCA_041940685.1 Acanthopleuribacteraceae bacterium | reverse complement strand
CAGCAAGCAGTATTTGGCGCCTGGCGGGATCAAAGGACGGATCTGGCGCTCGCCTATGTCGAGCCCGCCCTAGAATACGCCCGGAAGTCCGGTAACAAATGGGCCATCTGTACGGCCCTGTTGTGGAAAGCACGAATTCTTTATCAGGCCGGACAGAATGAGGAGAGCCGCCGCTGCCTCGACCAGGCGCAAGCCTATGAGGCCGATATTCCCGATCAGAACATCGTTCGAAACATCAGAATGCAGAGGGGGCTCGTACAGGCGGAAAGGCAGCCGGACCGCGCTGAGGCCGCCCGCATCCTCCAGGAAACCTATGATTTAGAAATCGAATCCAAGGACACCAAAAACCTTCACTTTGTGCTTCCCGAGTTGGCGAGGGCCTATCATCAGAGCGGGGATGTGCAAAAGGCCGAGACCTTTTTGAGAGAATGCATCGATTTATTCGAGGGAAGGAGGAAGGGCGCCAGGGCCGAGCTACGCCAAAACTTTTTCATCAAGGATGTGCTGGCCGTATATGACGAAATCATCGACCTGAGTTGGCAATTGGGGAAAAAGGAACTCGCTTTTGACTACAGCGAAAAGAAACGCGCGCGAATTTTATTGGATCAGGTCGGACGCGCCGGTCTCTCCGATGCGTTGGAGCTTTTTTCCGCGAAGCCAAAAAAACTGCATGAAATCCGGGAGGGCATGCCGGAATCCGCAACCCTCCTCGTTTACGCGGAGGGTAAGGACAAGGATCGCCTCTTTGTCTGGGTAATTCGCCGTCAGGAGGTGACTCCGATAGAAATCCCGGGGCCGGTCGAGGAGATTCGCACCAACATCAGGCGGTTTCGGCATGGAGCCGAAGGGGGCGGTTACCCGCAATCCCTGCTCTTGGAAGCCTCCAACTTGTACGAACGGATTCTAGCGCCCATTGCCCATTTACTGCCCGAGGATGGAACCTTGATTTTTGTCCCCGACGGGCCGCTTCACGAGGTTCCATTCGCGGCATTGCGCACCTCGGAAGGCCGGTTTTTGGTGGAGTCACATTCCATTTCCATCGCGCCAAGCGCAAATATCTACGACCATTGCCTTGAAAAGGATCGATATTTGCGGGCAACTCGGAAAGACTTGAAGAATCTGCTGCTCATCGGCGCGACCGATTTCGATGCCCTGGCTTTTCCCGGTTTGCCGAAGTTGCCCAACCTAATTCGCGAAATTGAGGGCATTCAGGAGCTTTTCCCGAACCGCGCCATCGCGTTCACGGGACCTGAAGCCACTCAGGCGCGTTTCATCGAGGACGCGAAACAGTACGAGGTCATCCATTTGGGAGGCCATGCAGTGATCAACCTGCAATTGCCCGAACGGTCCAAGCTGATCCTGGCCGGGGAGGCCGGCGACCCGGATCACGGCGCCGTTTTCGCCCATGAGCTCGTGGGTTTGCTTTTGGGCGCGACGCGATTGGTTGTGCTTTCCGCGTGCAGCACCGCCCTTGGACCCGTGCAGCCCGGTGAGGGCGTGGCCAACTTTGTGCGGCCATTTATCGCGGCCAGCGTTCCCGCGGTGATTGCCAGCCCGTGGAACGTGCGCGACAACTCCACCGCGGTGCTGATGCTGCGCTTTTACCGCCATATCAAGGATGGGGCCGATGTTGCCCAGGCATTGCGTTTGGCCCAGGTTTCCTTCATCGAGGACGAATCCTACCGGTATCGTTCGCCCGTTCATTGGGCCCCATTCCAGGTTTTTGGCTTTGCATCCGCCCTTTGCCAACCAGTCCAGCCGCCCCCGAACGATGCCGAGGTGGAACCTGCAGCCGCGGGAAACAAGTATAGAGTAGCGGAATAGCGTTTGGTCTTTTGCCTGTGAAAGCTTTGTTTCCTGCTAGATTTCATGGGTTTACTGACTTTTTGGTGCTATTTCTGTTGACGTTAAATATCTTAAATCCTAAAAAATCTTCTATTTGGTGAAGGAATTTTTGAGAAATCCTCGTCTAAGGGATTAGTAGTTTCCAATAACTCATTCTGACAATTGGGCATTTTTTTCGGAAAGGGAGGAGGTTTCCAGGATGGCGTTTCGACTAAGAGTGTTTTTCTCGGGCCTATGTATGTTTGTTCCCGTGGAGGAGAATGGGAAAATTGTGGAGGTCCTCGTGCTTTTTCCCAATTTGAAATCAGACGATCGAATTCGGGAGGTGACCGGCTCCAATTTTTTAAAGCCGCACAAGACCGTGCTGCAGTTTCGCAGCAAGAACCGCGTTTCCCAAATTCCCAACTACCCCTACTTTTTCGATGCGGAGAGCCAATTAAACGGGCTTTGGGAGTTGAATGGTGAAAACCTTCATATCAAAGCGCCCGATTCCAAAAATCAATTGGATATTTGCGTGGACAAATTAATGCCTGAGGAGAAACCCCCGGTTGAAGGGGAAGGGATGAACAACGGTACGGAAGAAGAGGAGAAGAAAAACGAAACGGTAGAGATACCCAACTGGGCTACCCGCAAGGACTTCTTCTGGGTCTCTCCGCTGAGAGACGAGGCCGGCGACCTGGCGGGGGCCCGCCCTGATTTTTTGTTGGACCCCTTGGACGTGCCGGAAACGATCAAGGATTTGAGGGCCAGAATGGTTATCCGCGGCGGCAAACTCTTTCCCGCGGCGTTCAGCGGTAATGGCGGACAACAAAAGCTTCTTATTTACCGTGTGGGGAACCAATTGCAGGCGATCGCGACCGTTGTCGAGCTTCGGATGCGGATTGCATCCGAGCAAGTCATGTTTCAGGCGCGCAGGTTCAAAAGCGCCCAGACAAACGATCCCCCCTTCGTGCGCAAGCTGGTTCTGGCGCCGGAAATAGAGGAGGGTACCGGGAAAGAAAAAGATGTCGAGGTTTGGATACTCAATCGTGAGGAAGATGAGATCATCAAACAACAACCTATCCCTCCTAACCAACACGATCTGCGTCATATTCAAGAGTTTAAATTTTACAAAAGGCTCTTAGAAAACGGTGTGAGGTGCAAAGCATCGAAAAGCGATAGGAGGAGACAGGAAAAATGTGACCCGCGGTTTTTTCAACCCGATATTCAGGACGAAACCATGGGGCGACTGTATTTCCCCACGTTGAGTGGAGAAGGCGGAAACGTGGGCGGGCCCTGTACTCCGGTTACAGCCAAAATCGAAAAAAAGGATTAGGGGGAAGCGATGCCTCAGAAAAAAATGGATACCCTGGTTTTTATTTACGAACTTTTGAAGGAGAAATATCTCAAACACTTTGTGAAGGACCAAAGCGTGACCGGCATTGATATCGGCTTCAAAGTAAAGTCTAATTCTGAAAATTCAAGTGATAAGAAGTCCGGGAAAAAAGGACGTCCCGCCTTGGCGATCCGACTGCATGTCGTTGATAAAAGACTTGATGCGCCGCCCGTTTACTTTGAGAGCTTTCACAAGGAAAAAAATCCGGATTGGACGTTTGGGTCCACCGACCCCGCCGGATTCAATTTTTTTAACGAATTTTTAAAGGAGATCGTGAGTTTACATAAGAAAAAGGCGCCATTGAGAATTGAGGACGTTTTTATCCAAAAACACAAGGATGACAAGCCCAGTGAGCTCGATGTGGTGGAAACCAATCCCATGCAAAGATCGAGACAAATTCAAACCTTGCCCAACCGGTTGCGAAGCACCACGGTCATCCAGCCCGGACTCAGCATCGGTCATACCCATCGGGCCTCCGGAACGCTGGGCAGCATCGTGTACAAGGGGGAAGATCCCAGGCCCCGCCTCCTGAGTTGTTGGCATGTATTGGCCCATCCGCGCTCCAAGGATGGCGAAAGAATCCTACACCCCGGACCCTCCGACGGCGGTAGGGAAGAGTGTGACTGGATTGCCTCGCTTGAAATAGGTGAAACAAAGAAAAAAGAATCTCCTACCGAGGAACCCTGGCTTCATCCGTTTCTGCCGGACATTCGCGGTGACGCCGCGGTAGCCCTTCTCCTAAAAAAACCCTTTTTAAGCCAATGGGTATACCCGGGCCAACTCGGCAAAGAGGGCGAGGATTCCCTGCCGGTCATGGTCGATGGCGTGTACTCGCTCGTCAAGAAAAAGGGGAAAAAAACCTATGTATTAGATCCCGATGATCTGGGCAAAGAAGTTTGGAAGTCGGGCAAGGCAACCGGGGTCACAAGGGGCATGATCGATGGCATTGGCCTTTACTTTTTCAATTACGCGGGCGTTGGCCGCGTTCCCGTGGAGGGTTTTAAAATCGTGCCAACCCTAGCGGACAAAGGTAAGGATATCGAAATCAGCGCGCCGGGCGATTCAGGGGCTCTGTGGGTAATCGACGGGCAGGATGGGAAAGATGGAGAAATCAAAGGGGTTGGGCTGCACGTAGACGGCGAAAAGACCGACAGCCCCGCGGATGAGCATGCACTGGCCTGCCACCTGGATAAGGTCCTTGAAAAGCTCGGGGTGACCCTCGTCCACCCCCTTCGTAAAAAGCAAAAAGCTAATTCGAATCAGGGTTCCTGAAAAGCTGACGGCGGGCCGCTTCGAACCGGTTCGACCAGGTCGCCGGCGGCTCCAGCCGCCAACTCATGGGGACGCGGCGCACGGGATGCTCCAGCCCGAGAAAATGGCAGTGAAGCGCCAAGTTGCGCCCGTCGAAGGGCAGGCCTGAACCGTAACGGCTATCTCCCAGCAGGGGAAACCCGCGCGAGGCGAACTGGACCCGAATCTGGTGCCTCCTGCCGGTGAGGAGCGTGATCTCCACCAAGGAGAGGCCCTCCTCATGGGCGACCTTTTCCCAGGTGAGATGGGCCTCTTTGGCCCTTGGATGCCCCTGGGCGACGACTCGGGACCAGCGCCCGTCTTTGACCAGATTATCCTTCCAGTCGCCATTAACCCCGGGATCTCCTTGAACCAGGGCAAGGTATCCTTTGCGCACGCGCCGTTCACGGAATTGGCGGGTGAGGCGCGCCGCGGCCTTGGAGGTCCGCGCGAATACCAGGATTCCGGAAACCGGCCGGTCCAACCGCTGAACCAGCCCCAGGAATACATTGCCGGGCTTTTGGAAACGTTTCTTCAGATAGGCTTTTCCCAGGCTCAACATATCCGCATCGCCGGTTTCATCCGCCTGGGAGAGAACGCCCGCGGGCTTTTCCAACACCATGAGGTGATTGTCCAAATACAATAGGTTCAGATCCATGTTGCGACTCCATCCGGCTGCCGGCAGTTCTATCATGCGGGAAAGGTTTTGAACAGGCCGGAATCAGCGGCCCCTAAACCATCCGCATATGCCCTTTGGCCCGCCCGTGGTTTGATAGGATAGAGCCCAAAAATAGGAGGGTCCCATGTCCCAAAAACACCGGCAGTTGGTTAATGTCGCGGAATTGGATTGGGTTGTTCAGGAAAATGGTGACACTTTCCGTGTAGAACGGAAGCAGTTGGGCGCCAAGGCTCAGGGTCAAAGGTTGGGCTGTAGCCTGCTGAGGCTTGGGCCCGGGAAGCGTGCTTGGCCGAAACACTATCATCTGGCCAATGAGGAGGCGATTTTCATTTTGAAGGGCAGCGGACTGTTGCGCATCGGCGAGCGCGAGGTTCCCGTGCGTACGGGAGACTACATCGCTCTTCCGGTCGGAGCCGAATTTGCCCATCAACTGACCAACAACGGCAGGGAAAGTTTGGAGTATCTCTGCATGTCCACCATGATTGAGCCCGATGTCATGGGTTATCCTGATTCGGGCAAAATCGGCGTAGCCGCGGGCGCCGCGCCGGGCGGGGATCGGGCCAAGCGCACCCTGCTTAAGTTCTTTCCCCAAGATGCCGATGTTCCCTATTGGAAAGACGAGGGTTGAATTGCCGCCCGCGCTACTTCATGCCTCCGCCGAGGTAGTCCAAACTCAGATGAAGCATGGCGCGTACGCCCGTGAGCAGGCTGGCCTCGTCCACGAAGAACTTGGGCGTGTGATGCGGTGCCGCCTTGGACAGGGGCGTGTTTACAGGAGTCGCGCCCAGGAAGAAAAAGAAGCCCGGCACCTCTTGGGCATAAAAGGAAAAATCCTCGGCGCCGGTGATGGCCGGGGCCAGCCTCAGCTTTTCCGCTCCGACTACCCGCCGCAGCGTGGGCAGCACCTTTTCCGTGAGCTCGGGATCGTTGTAGGTGATGGGATAACCCAGGATGATCTCGACCTCCGCCCTGGCGCCCGCGCTTTCCGCGATTGAGGTCGCGGTGCGCTTCACGCGCTCATGGATATCGGCGCGCATGGCCGTGTCAAGGGCGCGGATGGTGCCTACCATCTCGACCTTGTTGGGAATGATATTGCTGCGCACCCCTCCGTGGATGCTGCCGATGGAGACGATGGAGGCGGCCAGCGTGGCGTCGAGCTGCCGGCTGACAATGGTTTGCAGGCCAAGGATGATCTGTGCGGAAACCACCACCGGGTCGATGCCCTGCCAGCTGGCATTGTCGGCATCGATCAGCAGCGCAATATTGGGATTTTTCTCATTAGCCATGCTGGGGACATGGCGATGTCGGTCGGGTCGGTCAACCAAAGGCTGACAGGAACGAGGCGGGCAGGGCGATCATTCCACCGCGTGGAATTCGTCGCTGTCCTCGTCCAGGATGTGCAGCTTGCCGGTTTCGATGGCGAACCAGGCGCCGACCAGCTTCACTTCGCCCACCGGTTCCTTTTCCTGAATACA
>JBGTRP010000427.1:0-6671 GCA_041940685.1 Acanthopleuribacteraceae bacterium | reverse complement strand
GCCGTGCGCGATGTTGGCGAACGGGCCGCCATGGATGAAGGCGGGCGTTCCTTCGAGCGTCTGCACGAGGTTCGGCGCGATCGCATCCTTGAGCAGCGCGGTCATTGCGCCGTGGCCGTTCAATTCCTTCGCGCGCACCGGCTTGCGGTCGCGGGTGTAGCCCACGATGACGTTGCCGAGACGAGTCTTGAGATCGTCGATGTCCTTCGCGAGACAGAAGATTGCCATGACTTCGGACGCGACCGTGATATCGAAGCCCGCTTCGCGCGGATAGCCGTTGGCGACGCCGCCGAGCGAGCAGACGATCTCGCGGAGCGCACGGTCGTTCATGTCGAGCACGCGGCGCCAGGCGATACGGCGCGAGTCGAGCCCCGAAGCGTTGCCCCAGTAGATATGGTTGTCGATCAGCGCCGAGAGCAGGTCGTCGTGCGGGTCGAACGACACGTCGCGGCCGAACACTTCGACGGCTATGGAATAGGCCTTGATGCGGTCGCCGCGGCCCGAGAGCGTCTCTTCAACCACGTGGCTCAGAAAACGATGCTCGCGATCGGTGGCGTCGAAATCCGGACTACCGAGGATGCGCGCAAGCTGGGATCGGCAGTCAGCGATCGAAACGTTGCTCCCGCCGTCCTCGGATGGTTCCGCCTGACCCACAGGACTTTCTCCTGAGCACTCTGGCAACGCACTAACGCGCTTGTGATTCTAGAAACAACAGAGGCTGCCCACGTAAATTACATAGCGGCCGTAGCCCCATCAATAGGTCGCGCCTAGCATGCGGATCATCGGATTGTGAGATGACCAGCGCACCGGTAAGCAAACGGGAAGCTTTTTCGGCGGCGGTTCGCCGATTTCCCCGCTTCGAACTGCCCATCAGGCGGCTGGTCGAAACGGACGAGACCTTTCGGGACATTTGCGAGGAACTTGCGGAGGCCGAACTCGCCTTATCGGCCGTCGGCAGCGCGCCTGTCGCGGTGCGCGAGGCCGTGACCGCGCGGTTGCTTTTGGTGCCGATGACGGAGACCTTCTGGATCGAGGTTCCTACCGCGTCGCCCTTGCGGGTGAGGGTTGTGCCGTCATCGGGATAGTCGTAAACGATGACCTTGAGCTTGCCGGAAGCGGTTCGCACGGCCGTGAGCGTTCGGTTCCCGCTCATGGCGGCGGCGCTGGTGGCGGTGATTTTGCCCGAGGTGTGGTCGGAGGTGCGGATTACAGCGCGTTTCCCCGGCTTGGGATTGTCGGGGAAATCATCGGCGCCCTTGATTACGATGCCGTCGCCCATGGCGTGCAGCGGCTGGTTCCAGCCGAAACGATGTTCGTTTTTTGTGCCGTCCGTGCCCGTGCGATGGGAGGCGAATTTCTTGAGGGTCGCATTCCAGCCGCGATTGCTGATATCGTAACCGAGCGTTTGCGTGCCGCCGGTATGGCGCGGTTTTTGGGTGAAATATTCATTGAACTCCATGCTGTTGGTGTTGCCGGGGAAGCGGTAGCTTTTTTGCGGAGTCGGGCTTTCATGGGCCGCGAGATCCCGCTGGATTTCCTTAGGCGAGGCATGGCCCTCCACGAATACGCCGACCCGAATTTTGGAGGGCGGCGAGGCCGGGAGTTGCATGCTTTCATCCGGCGTGAGATACAGGGTAATCGTCTTGTCCGGGCCGATGGTCTGATCGCGGGGGAATTCTTGGGTCAGCGCGGGATGGCCTGGGAAGGACACGCGGATTTTGGAAAGGGTGGCGTCCTCGGTGTCGTTGTTTCGGATGCGCAGCCGGAAATTGACCATGCTGCTGGCGGGATCGTTGGCGGTAAAGGGCGCGACCCGCAGGTAGACGAACTTGCCGTTCTCCTCGGGCTGAATGGAAAAGGTGATATTGGGAGTAGACATCATTTCCTCCGATCGTTTTGGGAATCTTGGCCATGGGGAGGAAAGGGCCTCGATACAACGGACCCGGCGTCTGTTTCCATCCCTCTTGGTTCGTGGTGGGTAACGAAGCGGCTTGCAAAATCCCCTCAGGGAAAACAGGAAATGGAGCGGATTTGGTGATCTGGATTCCATTTTGGCGGGGCGGGCGAACCCGGGGCCCTGGCGCCTTTTGTCAGATTTAAGGAGAACCCGCGTTCAGATAAAACCAAAAGATTCAATTGAGCATACGATCCAAGAGGACGCACCTCATGCGGATCCGGCGGGCGGCATCCGTACGCCTCATCCGGATCGAATTCACGGGTGAGAAAAACTCTGGGCCATCTTCCAGTTACTCAACCGATTTGCGGGTCGAGGATGCCGGTGCTGGAGCTTTCCAGAGGTTCCATGCGCGAGAATATGGATGGGTATGGCATCCTGAAATAACGGTGGTCGAAATGCTATATTGCCCGCATACTTCGGGAATAAACTGGCTTAATGGGCCCAAGTGAGATCTTTTCCAAATGTTCTGCTGTGAAGCGCTTTAGATGGATTTTCTCCAAAGCTCCTAAGCGTGGATCGTGGCAAAGACCGGCGCTGGAGCGCGAGAACGGGGCTAGAAGAATGTAAGAAAAAGTGATACCCCAACTCGGAAATCTAGAAAAATTCTCTCAGAGGTGAAGGAATGAATGAAAAACTGCTCGAAGAACATTTGCTGATCGTCAAAGAATCTGCTTCCAGCTTTCGGACGTTGTATATTGGACTGCTAGGATTCGCGCTCGCGATTGGTGTTACTCTCCTGGTGCAGTCGATAGAGTCAGAAAACATTGAAAAGCAACGGATCTCCTTAGAAAAAGAGTTATTAGCGCCATGGAATGAGTTGGAGATAATCTACGAAAGAACACATGGCCTGCTTGATGGTTACGCTAAAAAATATTCGACACCTTGGTCTCAGCTATGCTTTCTTCTTTACTATGAGTATCAAAATATCAATGAAAACTTGGGAGACGAGAAAGATAACCCGAAGATATCTTCCACCATCGAAACAGTTTCCCAACTCGGAAATACTCTTATTGAATATAACTCCCATGTTCTAAATATTGTTTATGCTCACAATGTTGCTTTGGCTTTTGACTCTTTACCGAAAGATACGCTTTCAAGTATCAACTACCTTCTGAACTTCGATGAAACAAACGATTTTTTAGATGCAATAGAACAAGCCAGTAAACTCTCGGCCCTCATGCGTCATCTTTACCAGAAAAAAGAACCCAAAGACAGACCGCCTAAGGTAATGGAGTTGCTTGATACAGGGGTCAATAATAGCTTTGAGACCCTTACCACCGAATTACTCCTGACGGACCTTCGATCTCTCGGTGGTAAGAATTCCTCTGATGAAAGGAAAAGGGTCCTCGATCAGAAAATAGATCGTTTAAGTGGCGATAACCTGGGAGGTGTAAAGCGAAGGATTCGCAACTTGAATCAAAGGTTAGGGGAATTGGAGTCTAGCTCTACCGTGAAGGTGCCTATCATCCAGGTTCATGTCCCAAATAACCTCTTTTGGATTGTAGGGGCATTAGTCAATTCCTTTATTTTGTACTTGTTAATGAGTCTTTATTTGAGAGCCGCAAACTCTTTTAAAGTGCATGCCCAATCAAGCGATCACCCCAATAGTAATCTTTATGAAATTTTGAGCAACAAATTTAGCATTAAGCCAAATCAAAATTGGCCAATCAGGGTTTGGGATTTTTTAGTTTTAATTTCTCCAACCGCGCTATCTGCATGGAGTTACCTTTTCAGACACCGAGAACTTGGATGGCAAATAGTAGTTCTAGGCGTCATAGCCGCTCTAAATCTGTATCTTGCATATAGGGTAATAAGACAATCTAATGCTGTTCTTCCGGACCGATTGGCGGCTGAAGAAGGCTTTTAGATCGTTAAAACTGGTTGTAGGTTTGGATAATACCAAAGAATTCAGAGCTCCATGGGTTGCCAGGAAAGCCTGGGGTTGCCCCATAGGGCTTTGTCGTGGTTGGGGTTGCCCATGGGATCGACCACCATCTCGATGTCCACGGTCCGGCCCGCGAAGGGACTCAGGTCCGCTTCCAAAGAATGCCACTGACCGAAGCTGGTCACCGGCAGCGAGGCGACGGGTTGGCCATTGACTTCCAGGCCGAAGGTCACGCCGTCTGAGTGGTTGCGCGCCTCTTCCCGCAACGCCACCCCCGCTTGGAAGACGGGCGCCGCGCCGAGCGTGACGGCCGGCCAACGCACGCGGTTTTCCTTTGCCGTTTCGTCGCTCCCATTCGCCGGCGGCTGCGCATGGAGCGCGGGAAAGCTCGTGTCGCCAAGGGCCACCTCGCCGAGCAACCAGGTGGTTTTGGGAGACCAACTCGCGACGACGAGTTCGTCCCGGAGCGCGAAGGAGGCCTCGCGCGGCGGGCTTTCCGCCAACCAATCCGGGCGGAAACCTTTCCCATAAAGGTTCCTGTCCCCGCCGAGGGTAAAGGCGAGCGCGGCTCCCTGGGTTCGCGAATAGGATTCGGCCAGGGGCATCCAACCGCGCCCCTTGCGCATGGCGATGAAGCACCAGCTCGATTGGGGAGGCGTGAACGGACGGGCGCGGGGGCCGAGGCTTGCCAGCAATCGCTCCAGCGCGGGATCACCCTCGGAGGGGTCGAGGTTGTCGGGCAGAATCGCTCCGAAGTTATGCAACACCAACACCCAGCCCTCGCGAATGTCCCTGCAAAAGTCCAGAAAAAGCAGGCGATCCCCGCTCGAACCCGCGATATCGAAGTTGCGGTAGGCGCGAAGTTTGAAATCCGCGTCGAACAGGGCGGCGCGCAGGCCCGGTTCCCTGGGTTGCATTTGCAGGGCGAGGTCTTGAGTGATGACGGCATCATCGACACCGTACTGCTCGGTGAGCCGGTTTTGGGCTTTTGGCAGCAGAGCGCCCCGAGCGAGGACCACGAGGGTGAGGTCCTGGCCGAGTCCCTTCTCCCGGGCGGTTGTTTCCAGCCCCTTCTGCCAGGAGCGAAGCCCCAGGGCCAGCAATGCCAGCAAGGCGATGAGCAGCACCGGACGCATGGGTCAGTTCGCCCTGGTGAGGAAAGTATGGCCCGTCAACAGCGAGGGGATCGGTCCTTCCCCGGGAGTAGAAGCCATCACGAATTTGGAACATTTATCGAATACCAGCGGCAACCGGTTCACCAGCCGTTGCGCTTGGGGATAATGCTCGGGCGCGCATTTGACCTCGGCGATGAGCACCTTCAGGGCCACCTGGGAGGCGCCCGGGATGGTCATGAGGTTGACGACGGAGAAGCGGCCCGAGCGGGTCTGGTCGCCGTGGGCGGCGCCGCTGCCGAACATGCTCGAGGCGCCCTCGAGGGTGTCCTCGCGGTGATCACCGGCGCCGAGGCGATCCATCCCGGCTACGGATTTCTGGCGGAGAACGCCCACTTCAACGAAATCTGCCGAAGCTGCAACATCGACTTCATCGGCCCGTCGCCCGAGGCGATGGCCCAGCTCGGCGATAAGAACGCCGCGCGCAATCTCGCCAAGCAAGCCGGCGTGCCGGTCGTCCCGGGCAGCGAAGGCATCATCCAGAAGCCGGACGACGCCCTCCGCTTCGCCCACGAGGTCGGCTTCCCCGTGCTGATCAAGGCAGTCGCCGCGGTGGAGTCGGCGTTCAACCCACGGGCAGTGTCGGTCAAAGGTGCCCAGGGCTTGATGCAACTCATGCCGGCCACTGCCGCACAGTACGGTGTCGACGATCCGTTCGACCCACTCCAAAACCTTCGCGGGGGGACCCATCACCTGCGAGACTTGCTCGCAGAGTTCGACGGCGATTTGAGCCTGGCCTTGGCAGCCTACAACGCAGGCTCAGCCGCCGTACGGCGCTACGGGGGCATCCCCAACTACCCGGAGACCCAAGCCTACGTGAAGAAGGTGCACGCGAAGATGAACCGCGTCCCTCGCCGACGTGGCTCGACCCCAGCCACACCGGCCCGCGCCGTGGGAGAGATTCGCCGGACCCGCCAAGCGGACGGCTCCATCGTGTTCCGCAACTGATCGGTCGTCGGAGGCCTTAGGAGGGGAGCGCGTTACCTGGGGATCTGCGAAGTGTCAGAGGGCAAGCCGGCCTCGACCGCGTCACGCTCTCCCGCTGGAGTCCTGGTTTGGGCGCGGTGCTCCAGGAGCCGACGGCGCACCTCTCGAGGCGGGGCATTCTCGTATTTCACGAAGTTGCGGTAGAAGTCTCGGTAGTTCTGGTAGCCCACCGCATAGGCGATCTCAGAGATGCTCTGGTTGCCCTCGGCGAGTAGCGCCCGGGCATGATTGACCCGCAGCCGTTGCACGTAGGATGTCAAGGTGAACCCGGTCACCTGGCGGAACAGCCGCGATAGGTAGTTCGGGGACACGTGGAGGTGGCTGGCTACGGTGGACAGGTAGATCCGGTGTCGGTAGTTCTGTTGGATGTGCAACTTGGCCCGGCGGATCAGCGGGTGCATTGTGCTCTCGCTGGGGTCCACCCCCTCCAGCAGACGTTTGAGCGTGGCCAAGTAAAGCTCCCGGGCGTCCGTCAATCGACGGCAATCCGAGAAGGCCTCAATCAAGGATAGGCGCCGGGTTTGGTACCCCCGGGGGTCGCTGCGAGGTCGATGGACCCGTTCGTTGACCCGTTGGAGGGTGTCCAGCAGCAGCTGGACCACCTGGAGCTCACTCCCGCCAGAGTTGGCCACGTCCATGTCCCGCACCAGCGAGCTCAGGCATTGGCGGG
>JBGTRP010000426.1:0-6685 GCA_041940685.1 Acanthopleuribacteraceae bacterium | reverse complement strand
GAGGCGCTGAAAGCCGCGGACAAAAAAGAAGAGAAGTCCGAGGGCGCCGAAGCTCCGGAGTCCGGAGAAGAAGCCTCCACAAAGTCCGACGAAAAGGCCGAAGAAGCCGGCGAAAAAAAGGAAGACGAGACGGAACCGGAGGAAAAGCCCAAGCCCAATCCCCCCGCGTCCAAGGTAGCCTACGCGCTTTCGCCCTATGCGCCGTCCGCTGCCAGCGCGATCGTGGGCGCCACGGTACACACGCTCGCGGGCGAAACCATCGCCAACGGCGTGGTGGTCGTTCAGGGCGGACGGATCACGGCCGTGGGCGGTCCGGACACCGCGATTCCCGAGGGCGCGCCTGTCTACCGCGCCGAGGGCAAGCACCTTTGGCCGGGCATCTTTCACGCCTACTCGATCCTCGGCCTTTACGAGGTCGGAGCGGTCGATTTGACCGTGGACGCGGGCGAGGCCGGCAAGCTCAACCCCGAGGTTCAGGCTCACCTGGCCTTTAACGCCGATTCCCATCACATACCCGTGGCCCGTTCCGCCGGCATTACCAGTGTGCTGGTGCGCACGCGCGGCGGCAACATCTCGGGCGTTTCGGCAATCATGAAAACCGATGGTTGGACCTGGGAGGACATGGGCGCCGCGCCCCGCGCGGCGCTGACGCTGGGCTGGCCCGAGGGCGATCCCAAACAATCTCCCACCGAACGAGAAAAGGCCGCCAAGAAGGAAGCGGAGAAGATCTCCGAGATTTTCGATGACGCGGAATGGTACCGCAAGGCCAAAGAAGCCGCGGCCGCGGCGAACAAGCCCTTCCAAATCGACCCCAAGCTGGAGGCCATGTTGCCGGTGCTGCGCAAGGAGTTGCCGCTGTACGTGGATATCCGCGCGGGCTGGGCCATGAAAATGGTGCATGAGTGGACCTCCAAACGCGGCTACCGTCTGGTGATCGTGGGTGGCGACGAGGCCTGGAAGGTCGCCGACTACCTGGCCGAGCACCAGATTCCCGTGATCCTGGAAAGCGCGCTGCGCTCGCCGGACTTCGCCGACGAACCCTACGACGTGGGCTATAGCCAGCCCCGAAAGCTCCAGGAAGCGGGCGTGCTCTTTGCCATCGCGGGCGCCGAGAACGGCGCCGCCCACCTGCGCAATATCATCGAGCTCGCGGGCACCGCGGCCGGTCACGGATTGGACCGCGAGGCCGCCTACCAATCCATCACCCTCAACCCGGCTAAGATCTTCGGGTTGGATGCCGATCTGGGCACCATCGAAAACGGCAAGGTCGCCAACCTGGTGTTGACCGACGGCGACCTGCTGGAGGTAACCAGCGTGGTGGAGCAGGTTTGGGTGGACGGATCGCAATGCGATATGTCGGATAAACAGAAACGGCTCTACCAAAAGTACCGCGCCCGTCCCAAGGCGCCCAATCCTTAGAATCGGACAATTCATTACGAAGCAAATGGCCGGTGGGGTCGAGCGCGAAGCGCTGGGCCCGCCGGCCTTTTTGTTTTTCACATCATCACGTGGCCTTACTCTTGTCAGAAGCGGGTGGAAATAGCGTTCAATGGCGCAAGCCCCTAAAAAATAGCCTCCATCAGGGGAATGCAGAACATTCTTCATACCCCGGCGTCGGATCTCAATGGCGTGCCGTCGCGCGACAAAACCTGGCGTCCAATTTATTGAACTTCGCTTGGATTCAAGCCTGGAAAGGGCCCAAAAAAACGAAGCGCCATTTTTTCTTGGGATTTGTATAGGTTGCTGGGATTCAATAGATTGGGTATCGCCACCGGCCAAAATGAAACCGTCTCGAAGGAATTTCGGCCTACTTTTTGCTGTAGACAGTGAAAGGGAACCGCGTATGGCATTTTTGCTTTAAGAAGCATGGACTTACAGATTGAACTGTCATTGAGGAGATGGTTGTGATTGGTTTCCAGGTCCACGGATCGGCTCGTATTATTTGGATCGGGCTTGGCTTGTTCTTGGCGGCGCCCTTACGAGCAGATTTCTCGTGGTTTTTTCATATTACGCCAGCGGAAAGCCCGATCCGCACCGAGATCATCCTCGCCAACAGTACGCCCAATCCGGGGTATTACACTTTCAATGGGAAGTTTACCTCTCATACACTCGGCGCCAATCGAAGGAGGATTCTGAATCCCGAGTGGGATTTCGGCGGCCCTGTTCTTGGCATTGGGCATAGCGAAAATATAAAGGCTTGGTTGCGTTATTCGGGCCCGTCCCTCATCGCGCCCCTGACCCTTCCCGCTGCCACCGAGTCGGAGTTTTATAACTATTTTCGCTTTGAAAACCCCGGTTCCGAGCTCGACTGGAAAGGGTTGGTTCTGTTTAATATCGGAAATTTAGGCAACCGCGAAGTTCAGCTGGTATTTCGCAACGAATACGGGGAGGTGGTACATCAAACCACACTCGCCAATTTTCCCGATTACACCAACTTGGTGCGGCTGTTACCCGAACCGGCCGCGGATTATTCCTATTTCCAAATTTACTCTGAAGACCCCATCTTGGCGTTATTGCTTTCGGGCACCAAGCCCGTGGATGGAAAATACATGCTCAACCAACACCAACCCGTGGAAACCGAAAAGAACCACATTCAATTCATCTGGCGGGACGAAGATGGGCAATACCGAAGGCTGGAAGTGGCCTCGCGGTACGTGCGCAGGGAATCCGGCTGCAACAAAAGCAGGCTCTCATACCTTCCCCTCATTCTGGAACGGGTCCAAGAATTGGGTGTCCTGGACACCAGGGTCCAAGCGCGGCCCCTGTGCGAGGTCGATCGAAGGGCTAGCATCTTCTGGTTTGGACGAGAAAATCTATTTTCCTATTGTGTCAACCAGGAAGACGTCCCGGATGAGGCACGCCAATTCACGGATTTTCTTATCCAGGTCTATCAGGAGATCGAGTTGGAGGAATAAAGCCCAGGCTCTCCTCTCTATCGGCATGGCAATAATGCCTGGCCTTCAACTCTTCCATAGGACTTGGCTTAACCAAGCATCATGCTAGAATGGGACGGGGGTAATTGTGGCCAAACAAGCCAAGGATCTTGCAACACGAGTTAAAGAATCTGGCTACGCCAAATCCAATGTCAACACCGAAATGCTACGTGCCCTGCGAAAGGTAGACCTGGAAAAGGTCAAAGTTCGCGAGAAAGCCCAGCAAAGTCAATCCAAAAAGAAAAAACAGGCAATCGGTGATTTTAAGGCCCTACTGTAGTTACTTTTACCAGGTTACTTTAATTTAGAGTTCTAAAAGCTGTGGAGGAGATCACTAAGGTTATTCCAAATTGTGCTATTCTTAACTATAAACTAGAACATAGGTGGGGTCAAAGTTGGAATTCGAATTAATATTCACTTTCGAGAAGGAGGGCATTCCCGACGGAGTAATTAACTTTGAAGACCTACACAGGCTTTCTTCTGCGCTCCAAGACTCTTTCTGTCGAATGATCCAACATGATTTAGGCTACCCAGTCAGGACAAAAATACTAAAAATAAGCAAAGATTTAGGGACAATAGGCTTAAAAGGAATCACGTCTGGCAGTGCAACTCTGTGCGCTATTCCTACCTCGACATTTGATAATGGTCCAGATGCTACTTTCTTTGCAGCAAAAAACGTAATTCGTGCGGTAAACCATTTTTTAAGTTGTGGGCAGTGGCCGAATTATCTCCCTCCCTTTGTTAGAAATAAACTTGGTGGTGCATTATCGTCGCTTTTCAAAAAGGAAACAAAGCTTACTTTGGAGATCAATGGTCAAGACAACGAGCATTGTGAGATAGATTCAAGGGTGAGAAAATCACTTCAAGTCAAAGAAAGGTTTAATAGTGACCCTATTGAGATAATTGGAAAAATTGTGAAATTAGATGCGGAAAAACATTACTGTCAGGTAAGGGCTGCATCAAGACTGATCAAAGTCGAGACTAAAGAAAGGTATTGGCAGTTTTTTGACAAGAATAGGTGGAAACGAGTTTATATTAAGGGTGTTCCATGTGATCAAAAACTAAGCATTATTCAGGATATTTCTGAAGTTCGTTTTCCCAATACCTCAGAAGAAGACGGCATCTATACCCTCAAAGAAAAAAGCGACGCCGAAGCTACACAAGCTTATCAAACGATCTTAAATAAGTCCGAAAAGTTTAGAAAATTCAATAACTTTGGCTGGGATTCTTACAATGCACAACCAATAGATGAACAGGTAATTGATTTTTCTCTCGACTTTATGAGGGCCATTTGCCAGGTAATCTTAAGTTACAAAAAGGAACCTCCTATACCATTTTTTGTACCAACTTTAACCGGTGGTGTTCAAATGGAATGGGAAGTTGAAGATAAAAGCTTAGAGATTGAAATTCATGCTAAAGACAAATTTTCTTACTTTTATAAGGATAAGGACGTCGAACAAGAAGGGAATTGTAATAGGTGGAAAGCAATTAATCTTATCCTTAACCTTGTTGGAGGGCGTAGTTAAAGATGATATCGATCCAAGATGAAGATATTCTTCATAGGCGTATTCATGAGACTTTTAGTAAATCAGATGGGTCTATTTCTTCGCAAGCTTTTAAAGATCCAGAGATGTCTGTAGATGTAGCAAAACTCACCACTACAGAGGCAACATTGAAAGATCATTCATCTTGTGGATTGGTAGCTCTTGAGACTAAAGGTGCCAGGGATCTGAATCAAGAAGTAATACATGAACCGCTCACTATCAATGGAGCTCACGCTTTGGTCAAAGGAAAAAAGACAAAAGCAATAGCAAGAAAGCTGGCAAAATTATCTAGTTGGGTGGTAAACATTCCACAATCAAGGTAAAGGAATATTTACCGATCAATGGCTCGAAATACCGGTATGGAAGCAGGTCGCTCGCTCGGGTTGTCCGCGAAATTCGTAGAACCGGACCATACGCTGCAACGCGGCATCGGCGTAGAGCGAATCCTGCCCCTTCTCCTCCAAAATCTGCGACAGGCTGGCCAGCATCAGCTCCTCGGCCTCCTCGAAGCGCTTTTGCCCCCCGATACACAAACCGTAGACATGTTCGGCAAACGCCAGGCGCCAGCGGTTGATGGGCTCTTGTTGCAGGAAAATGTTGATGGCCTGCAGCGCCAGCGCTTCACCCTTGCTGAAGTCGCCCTTAAAGGCTTGTATTTCCGCCAGAAAGATGATGTCCAAGGCCGTAATGGGGTGATCCTCCCCCAAATGGCAGCGGTCAATCTCCAGGGCCCGCCACAACAGAGGCTCTCCTTTTTCCCATTCTCCCAGGTATAGATAAGTAGCGCCCAGGGTTTGGAGCGTGGGACTCAGGTTTTGTTCCTCGTCGACCCGGTGCTTCAATTCCAGGCAACGCCGCAACAACCGCGCGCCGCCACGGAGATCCTTGCGGTGGAGGCGCAATAGCGCGAGGTTGTTGAGGGTCCGGGCCATCTCGGGATGCTCTGGCTCAAATACCTCGGTTTGTAGCTCGAGGAGCCGCGAAAAAATCGCCTCGGCATCGTCCAACCGGCCCCGCTCCTGGGTTACCAATGCCAGGTTGCCTTGATACTGCAAGGAAAGCGGGTGTTTCTCCCCCAACACGCGGCTTTGGGTTTGCCAGGCGCTGGACAGGGCCTCCTCGGCCCGGGAAAGCTCGCCCATATGCATATAAAGCAGACCCAGATTGTTTAGAGTCACCGCGATCTCACTGGTGTCCTCCTCAAACACATCCTCGTAGATGGCGAGCGCCTGATTCAAATTCTCCTCGGCTTCCCCGTACTCGCTCAATTCCGCGAGCAGCAAACCCAGGTCGTTCAACACCTGGGCCTGATACCAAACCTGTTCCTCAGGAAGGTTCCCCCCACGGTCGCGAGCTTCCAGCAGCAGCGTTTTCGCCCGTGGGTAATGGCCCAAGCGGTAGTGGGCCGCGGCGAGGTTTCTCAACCCATTCAAAATCGCGGTATTGTCCTCGGGCCGAATCTGCCGGTGGATGTTCAGCGCGGTTTCGTAAAGTTGCCGCGCCTCCGTGTAATGGGCCAGTCCCATGTGCAGATGTCCGAAATTGGTTTGAATCGCCGCGGCGGTGCGGGGATCGGCGGGTTGCCGGTTTTGATTCAACGCCGTTGCGCGGTCGAGCAACGGCTCCGCCACACGGTAATGCCCCCAATTGATATAGGCGCCGGCAATCGTGTTGAGCAGGTCCGCCTTGAGTCCGGGTTGATTTCGAAGCGCGGCGTTGACCCGTGTGGTAATTCCATCCAGCAGGCTCGCCACTTCCAGCCTGCCCTCTAGATTGATTGATGGATCGTAAAGCTCGAAGGAATCGATGAGGACGCGCGCCGCTTCTTCGGCCTTGTGCTTTTCCGCCAGCGCGAGATTGCGTTCTTGCCGCACCTTATCCAGATGGTAGAAGATCATGACCACGCCCACGGCGACGGTCAAAAGTAAAGTTGCCGCGAAAGCCGTGACCCACTGGTGGCGACCCAGCCATTTACGAGCCCGGTACCAAACGCCCGCGGGTCTTGCCCGAATCGGCAAGCCTTCCCGATGCCGCCGCAAATCCTCCAGCATGCTTTCCACCGAGGGGTAGCGGTGCTCCGGCGTTTTCGCGAGCGCCCGCATGGTGATGGCGTCCGCATCGCCGGCAATTTGCTGGCGCAACTGGCGAAGCGATCCGCAAGCGCGCGCCGCGACCAGATTAGAGACCTCCTCGGCATCGCTCTTTTGG
>JBGTRP010000425.1:0-6703 GCA_041940685.1 Acanthopleuribacteraceae bacterium | reverse complement strand
GAGAGTTTTCACATATGGGGTTTTGAGCATTTCGTGATGATCTCCCGGCGTGTCGATAACCCGCACCGCAATCCCGCGCTCCCGCCAACCTCTCGCGGGTTGGTCCGAGTCCGCGCCGCCCGCGGGATTGTCCCTGGCCCGCAGCAATAGCGTATCCCCGTCATAGGGCTTGGGCGAGTAACTGCCAGCGGCCAAAAGATTGGCCCGGAATACCCGATAGAGATTCTGGATCCGTTCCCCGCTGGTGTCCGGTCCCAGTACCTGGAGCTCCCGCGCCTTGGCGAGAATGCGGGAAAGCGGTTCGTCGTCATGCGGTTGCATTTCGAGCCGAATGTCCTGGAATTGGGATGAACCGGCGAAAAGATCCTCCGCGAAGGCATGCGCAATTTCGGATTCGCTGTATTCAGCCTCGCAAATCAACGACCAACTATCGAGCAAAATCAGCATTGCGACCTCGCGGTTTTGGGCCCGAAGCCGTTGGGCCATTTCTAAGGCGATGACGCCTCCCAACGACCAGCCTCCGAGGTAGTAAGGGCCATCGGGCTGTTGTTGCAGCAGGAGCTCCAGATAAAGAGCCGCCAATTCTTCTATTTGCGCGATTGGCGGCCTCTCGCCCTCCAAACCCGGGGCTTCAAACGCGAAAAGCGGCTGATCCCCTTCCAGATAGCGGGCCAACTCCACGAATTGGCCCACGCCTCCGCCTACCGCGTGTACCAGGAACAAGGGCGGGCTGGACCCGCTCTCTTTCAGCGCGACCAAAGGACAGGCGGGCACTCCGCCGCCTGAAACACGCAACAGAGCGGCCATCTTCCCCAGGGTCGGCGCCTGGAAAAGGGCGGATACCGGCAGGCTCCTGCCGAATTCTTTTTCTACCCTTGACATCAGCCGCAAGGCCAGCAACGAGTGTCCGCCCTTTTCAAAAAAGTTGTCCGTTACTCCCACGGGCCGGGTGGCGAGCAGTTCTTCCCAAATGGCGGCCAATCGCAGCTCGAGCCGGTCTCGGGGCGCCTTGAAACGCTCAGAGTCTTGCTCTTCAGGAGGTTGGGGTAGCGCGCGCCGGTCGATTTTTCCGTTGGGGGTCAGGGGGAATCGGTCGAGAAACATAAATGCGGCGGGGATCATGTAGTCGGGCAAATCCTGGGCGAGAGATGCCCGAAGCTCGCCGGCACCGCATCCTACCGATTTTTCTTCAGCTCCGTGACTCTTGAGTTGGACATAGGCCGCCAGCCGCGGCGATCCGGGTCTGTCTTCGCGGATGAGGACCGTGGCCTGGCTGACCGCCGGATGCTTGCGAAGCGCGGTTTCGACCTCGCCCAATTCAATGCGAAATCCCCGTATTTTAACCTGGTGATCAATGCGCCCCAGGTATTCCAAATAACCGGCAGGACTGTAATTGGCCAAATCTCCTGTATGGTAGAGCCGGTCCCCTGGAATGGCGCTGAACGCGTTGGGAACGAACTTCTCCGCCGTGAGCCTAGGTTTTCCCAAGTAACCCCGCGCCAGGCCCTCGCCGGCGATGCACAGCTCGCCCGGAAACCCGATGGGCATTGCAAGGAGCACCCGGTCGGTGAGCATGATGCGCATGTTTTCGAATGGTCTGCCGATGGGTATGGTGTCTTGCGGGGCGTGGGCACCCTGGAATTCGGCTCGCGCCGGTGATCGGTTCCCCCTCTCGAATCCTATCGCGTGGCCGGTCGGATTCTTTACCCAAATGTCGCGCTGTCCGGCCTCAGGACTGGAGGTCATGGCGTCCATCAAGACCTGGAAATCGCGGGCGATGGTCTGGATGGTCTCCATACGATAGAGCCCGGTTTGGTAGGTCAGCACGCCGTCCAAGCCGGCCTCGGTTCGTTGCAGCGCGAGCGTGAGATCGAACAGGGTGACGCCGATGTCCGGCGTTAGGGTTTTTGCATGCGTACCCGTCAGGCCCAATGTCGTCATGGATTCGCCCTGATAGGAGAACATCACCTGGAAGACCGGATTCATTCCGGTGACTCGTTTTGGCTTGAGCTCCTCCACTAGTTTGTCGAAAGGGTATTCCTGATGGTCGAAGGCCTCGATCGTGGTTTGCTTAATCCGCTCCAACACTTCCTGGAAACTCGGCTCACCGTACAAATTTACCCGCAACACCAAGGTATTGACGAATAATCCGATTAAAGCCTCCGTCTCGCCGCGCGTCCGGTTGGCGATCGGCGTGCCGATGGGGAGATCATCGATGCCCGTATAGCGCCTCAGGGCGAGTTGGAAAGCCGCTAACAAGGCCATGAACAGGGTGGCCTTGCGTTCTTGGCAAAAGGTCTGGAGGCGGTCGGTCCGTTCGCGGGAAACCTCAATCCTCAGCATGCCGACCCGATAGTCGGGCGTCTCGCCGCGCGGATGGTCACTGGTCATGACGGGCAGTTCTCCGCCCAGTTTTTCAAGCCAATAATCCAAGCCGGCCCGCCGCGCATTGCGCTCAAACCAATCCCGTTGCCAACACGCGTAATCCGCGTACTGAACGGATAAAGGAATCGGATGGGCCGGTATCTCCAAACACGCCTCTAAATAGAACATATCCAATTCGCGGGCAAATACCTGAAGAGACCAGCCATCGGCCGCAATGTGGTGCAGGGTCAACAGGAAAAGATGGTCCTCCCTGGAAAGCCGGTAAACCGTGACCCGCAAGAGCGGGCCTCGCATGAGATCGAAATTGCGCCCCCCCTCGCGGTCCACCATCTCCGAGGCAATTCGCTCGCGTGATTTCTCGGAAAGCCGTTCCAAATGGACAAGCGTAGGATGAAGAGAAAAGGGAGGCTCGATGACCTGGACGGCATCGCCCTCGTCCGGCAGGAACCTGGTTCTCAGGCTTTCATGACGCGCGATAATGCGAGTGATGGCAACGCCTAGGTTTGTCAGGTCGAGGGGGCCGCACAGCCGGAGTGCGAGCGGGATGTTGTAGGGCATTTTGCCCGGGTTGATGCGGTCGAAAAACCAAAGGCGGCGCTGTGCAAAGGAAAGCGGCAGGGGTCCGGTCCGGTCAATCCTTTTCATTTGGTCCGATCCCGGGGCGATCCGGCTTTCCATCTCGGCTTGGATAGATGCCGCTAATGCGGCGATGGTGGGTTTTTCAAACGCCTCGCGAAGGGAAAGGTCCACTTGAAAGCTGGATTTGAGGCGGGAAATCAACCGCGTCACCAGGAGCGAGTGACCGCCTAACTCGAAAAAGTTGTCCGTCACATCCAGGCTTTCCACATTCAGGAGCTCGGTCCAGATACTCGCGATTGCCGCCTCTACCTCGTTTCTGGGCGCCACTCGTTCCTCTTTACCGGAGCCCGTGCCCATCGTGGGTTTGGGCAAGGCGCGGTGATCGATTTTGCCATTGGGCGTGAGGGGAAAAGATTCCAAAACCATCAGGGCGGGAGGAACCATGTAATCTGGCAGGCGTTCCATCAGGAATTCCCGCAGTTCCAGCGTGTCGAGGCTGTTCGTGGATGGGGGCTCCGGTTGCACATAAGCGGCGAGGAAGAGCTGGCCGTTTTGATCGCGCGGCGCCCTCACCACCGCGCGTTGGACCCGGGGGTGGGTCTGTAGAACGGCTTCGATCTCACCCAGTTCGATGCGGAAGCCGCGCAGTTTGATTTGATGGTCAAGACGACCCAAAAACAGAATGTCGCCCCCATCCAGCAGCTTTACCAGATCCCCGCTGCGATAAAGCCGTTCTCCGCATTGCCGGCCCATGGCCTTGGGCACGAACTTCTCCGCGGTGAGCGCGGGACCGCGATGGTAACCGCGGGCCAGGCCGTCCCCACCGATATGCAATTCACCGGGCACTCCCACGGGAACCGGTCCGCCCCCGCGGTCCAGCACATAGAGTTCGGTGTTGGCAAGGGGCCTGCCGATGGGAAGCGAATCCCCGGGCGAGGGTTCGCTTTCAATGAGATGCCAGGAAGCGAAGGTTGTGGACTCCGTGGGGCCGTATGCGTTGATGAACCGTTTGGGGCGCCCCAGGCGCATCACGCGCGCCACACTCGCGGAATCGGCGGCCTCGCCTCCGATCAGGAGGTTGGGAAAGCCAGCGAATATTTCGGGCCGTTCATCCGCGTGGCGGTTGAAAAGCGAGGTGGTGAGAAAAAGCACGGTCAAGTACCCGCCCCGCAGCTTTCCCCCGAGCCGTTCCGCGTTGAGCGCAATTTCCTTGCTGATGCCAACGACCTGCCCGCCCGGCAACAGACCGCCCCAAATTTCCAGGGTCGCCGCGTCGAACACGGGGTTGGCGGCTTGGCCCAACCGGTCCTCATGCCCCAGGTCCAAATAATTCGTGTTAAAGACCAGCCGTTGGATTGCGCGTTGGGGAATAGCCACGCCCTTGGGGTTGCCGGTGGAGCCCGATGTGTACATGACATAGGCCAGGCGTGGCCCGCCCTTTCCTGCGCGGGGTTTACGCCCATGGCCGGGTTTGCCCTTGCTCAGCCTTGCGATGTCGTGGGCCTCTACTGAAGCGGGCCCACTTATTCGGAGGGCCTCGTGCGTCAAAAGGATCCTCATGCCCGCATCCTCGATCATGAAGGCGAGGCGGTCGGGCGGCGCATCGGAGTCCAGGGGCACATAGGCGGCCCCGGCCTTGATGATAGCGAGGAGGGCGAGCGCCAGTTCCGGCGAGCGGCCCGCGAGTACGCCCACCAGTGATTCTGGCCGAACCCCAATAGTTTCCAGGGCCGCGGCCAGGTGGTCCGAGGCGACGTCCAGCATGGCGTAGCTGAAAAACCGTTCCCGGCCGTCTTCGCTCTCGTAAGCCAGGGCCGTTGCATGCGGCCGGCTCTTCGCACGAGTCGCAAAGACATCCGCGAGCCCAGCCTGGCTCGGGTATTCCGTTGCGGTCCGGTTCCAAACATGCAGCACCCGTTCCCTCTCTTGGTCGGGCATCATGTCAATCTGAGCCAAAGGTTGGTCCGGATGGCTTACCGCAGCGCGCAAAAGGGTGAGAAAATGTTTGCGCATGCGTTGGGCCGTGGCTCGCTTGTAAAGCGCGCGGCTGAAATCGAGCTCCCCTCGCAGTTCGGCTTCACCCTCGGTTTCCGTTAGGCCGAGCGTGATATCAAAATGAGCCAAGCCCGTTCGGATGGACAAGGGTTTTGCGCGTATGCCTTCCAGCGGCAGGCCGGATCGCGGTAGGTTTTGGAAGGTGAAGCTTACCTGGAAAATGGGGTTTCGGCCGAGGTCTCGTTCCGGCTGGATCTCCTGGACCAATCTCTCAAAGGGCAAATCCTGATGGTTTTGAGCCTCCAAATGGGTCTGGCGCACCCGACGGACCCAATCCGCAAACCCACGTCGGTCTTCCAATTCGGCCTTAAAAACCAGGCTGTTGACAAAAAAACCGATCAGGTTCTCGATCTCCGGACGATTCCGGTTGGCGATGGGAACCCCCACCAACGGGGTGCTCTGTCCGCTGTAGCGGGAGAGCAAAACCGTAAATCCCGCCAAAAGGACTTCAAATAAGGTAACGCCTTGTTCATCTCGAAAGCTTTTGATGCGGCGGGTCAGCTCGGCGCCTATCTCAATGGGAAGGCTGTCCCCCTCGTGGTTCTGAATCGGGGGGCGGGGGTAATCCGTAGGTAGATCCAGGCTTTCCAGCGGCGTTAGCCGATTGCGCCAATAGCCAAGCTGCCGGTCCAACTCGGCCCCCTGAAGCCATGTTCTCTGCCAGACGGCAAAATCCGCGTACTGAATGGGCAGCGGAACCAGACCATCGGCTTGTCCCGTGAGCCGTCCGCGGTATAGGCTCGCCAACTCATGGGCGAGCACGCCCACGGACCATCCGTCGGAGATAATATGGTGCATGTTGACCAACAACAGATGCCGATGATCCGACTCGCGCATCAGATAGATGCGAATCAGGGGCAATTGACTCAGGTCAAAGGGACGGCGGGCCTCGGATCGGGCCAGGGAATCTACCAAACCAGCGCATGAAGACCCGCTCAAATCAATCGCGGACATGGCGAAGGCAACGCCCGGCGGCTCAATGTCCTGCCGAGGCTTGCCCTCCCGCGCCGGGAAACGGGTTCGCAATACTTCGTGGCGATCTTGGATCGCGGCCAACCCCGACTCCAATGCCCCGGCCGCGAGGGGGCCGTGGAGCCGAAATGCGAAAACGATGTTGTAAACCGGGTTTTGCGGGTCCATGCGGTAGGTGAACCAAAGCCGTTGTTGGGCAAAGGAAAGCTCCCTATCTCCGTCCCTGGATAAAGCGGGAGAGGGTCGCTCTATACGACTTGCCGAAGCCCGCGGTTGGTCCAAAAGCGAAAATACGATCTGGTCGGCGAAGGCGGTTAAGCTTGGATGCTCGAACAGGGTGCGGATGGGGATGCGCGCGCCCAGGCGTTCCCCAATCCGGGAAATCATTTGGGTTGCCAGCAGGGAATGTCCTCCCAAATGAAAGAAATTATCTTCCGCGCGTACCTGCTTTACGGGCAGCAACTCTTCCCAGATTTCGGCGATCGTAGTTTCCAGAAAGCCCCTTGGCTCACTGGGCTCCGAATCAGCGGCTTGCGGTTCGTCCTCGCAGGCCCGTGCGAGGGGCAAACGGTTGAGCGCGGGGCGGTCGACCTTGCCGCTGGGCGTTAGGGGAAAAGATTCCAGATACAGAAAAAAAGCGGGAATCATATGCGTGGGTAACCTGGCCTGTAAATGGGCGCGCAGCTCGGCGATATCCGTTTTTGGAGATCCT
>JBGTRP010000424.1:0-6733 GCA_041940685.1 Acanthopleuribacteraceae bacterium | reverse complement strand
GCCTCGGGGCTCCAGTTGCTTGGCATGAGCCAGTACGTCCAAGCTCTGATCATAGGCGGCGCGGCGATCGCGGACCCGCGGGGTCAGGCGGCGAACGGTTTCCAGATTATGGGCAAACACATCCGGGCCGGCGTCGACCACCGTAGCGAGATGAGCCCGGTTTCCGGCGTAATCGGAGGTCAGCACCTCCACGAAACAATGGGGAACCCGCGCATTGATGGCCCGAATCACCCTCGCGAATTGACCCGCGCCGCCATCGGGCAGGTCGTCCCGGTCCACGCAAGTCACCACCACGTAGCGGAGTTTCATGGCGGCCACGGTATCGGCGCATTTCTCCGGTTCCGCGGGGTCCACATAACCGCCGGGGTTACCGGAGGAAACCGCGCAGAAACGACAGCCGCGGGTACAGGTATCGCCCAGGATCATAATGGTCGCGGTGCCCTCGCGCCAGCATTCCCCAATATTGGGGCAGCGGGCCTCTTCGCAAACGGTGTACAGTTTCTTCTGGCGCAACCGGGTCTTGATATCGTGGAACTGATCGCCCCCCGGCATTTTGACTCGAAGCCATTCCGGCTTCCTGGCGGTGATGGCCGACATAGGCTAATCCCCTTATTCCGCTCTTTGAATGTCCCGACCTTTGCGCCGGCGGGCGATGCGGAGGATAGCAAGAAGTTTCCCCCGCCGGCAGGCTCTGACGAGCCGCGAGGGGTCATCCTCGCCGGGCGATAAGATCCGCCCCGCCCCGGACCTTGTGGCCCGGTTTTACCAGGATTTCGCAAGAATCCGGCAACACCACGTCCACGCGGGAGCCGAATCGTATCAACCCGAAGCGCTGCCCCTTGGCCACCGGCTCCTTTTCCTTGCCCCAGCAAACAATGCGGCGGGCGATGAGACCCGCGATTTGAATCACCTCGACGCCGAATTCACCATCGCGAATCGAGACGGCGTTGCGTTCGTTCACCTGCGAGGCGTCCGGCCGGTAGGCGGCCATGAACTTTCCCGGCGTATGTTGCACCCGTTCAATTTGGCCCCCGATCGGGCAGCGGTTGACATGTACGTTGAAAATATTGAGGAAGATGGAGACGAGTTGCCGTCCGTCTTCCAGGCGATGATCGCCATCTTCTTCAACCCGCGCTCGTTTGCCCGGTTCATGATGCCGCGCGCGAGATCGGTCGCCAGCGACCGGTTGTGGACGAGATATTTCGAGGCGCCGATCCGCGGGCGAAACTACGCCGCCGGGATCCTCGGGAATCTGCCGATAAGGATTTCTGAAAAAATAGCCGACAAAGATGGCGAGCAGCGCGCAAACCAAGGTCAATAACGCCGGCCACCGCAACAGCAGCGAGACCAGCGTCAGCAAGACCAGGGGCAGCAAAAATACCCACCCTTCCTTGGCGATTAATTCTTGGTGTGGTTTGGCCAATCGGTCTCCTCTCCCCATTCGCCTTGGCGGTTGTTTGCGAGGGCATCGTGCTTAGGAAGGCCAAGGCGACAATATAAAAAGGCCGGGCGCAAGTGAAAAACGCGGCCCTCACTCTCCGGCGTCCGGTCTCAATGAGATGCGTGGAAAGCCCGCGGACCGGGTCGGTCGCGATGGGTCCCGACGGCCGGTATCCCCATGGGCTTCGGACAGCCTATGATAGCCTAAACCGCCTTTTCTGTCATCTTGGGAGAAGCCTGGTTACAGCGCTTCTATCGGTCAGGGCGCGGGCCGCGGGCCGGATTGCCATATTTGGCCTGTACTCGCCCGCGGGGTTTGTGGTTTTATAGATCTTCTTGAGTACTTGGGTGGCCGGGGCCGGACTTGAACCAGCGCAAAAATCATCTCCTCAAATACGAATCCGCGATCTTTTTGTGGTGTTTCGCCTCGTTTTCCATGGGTATCATTACTCAGGAAACCTCGCTGATCCTGTTGATGCTGTTCCGGATTTTCCTGGCTCTCTTTCATGGCCATCCGGGGGAAGCCCTCTTCGGCAAGGGCCGGCGGGCCGCGCTATTCTTTTTCGGCGCCTTGATTCTCTCCGCCGCGGTTTCCCAGTTTCGCGATCCCTCGCGGCAGTCGACCACCATCCACTGGGCGTTCGTGGCCTTTTGGGCGACCTCTCCGGCACTGTTGCGGCGCCTGGACTGGGTGTTCCTGCACCGCCTGCTTTTGATCGTCTCGGTCCCGGGGCTGATTTACAGCGTCTACTGGTTGCTTCAGCCCGATGAAATCGCATGGGCCTTGAAACAGGGATTTCACATGTACCCAAGGGCGGAGGGTTTCGTTTCCAATCCCATTACCAACGCGGAGGGTTTGGTCATTATGGCCGGCTGGAGCCTGGCGCGGCTCAACCAGGCGCTCTCGCCCCGGGAACGCAAGTGGATCTGGACGCATCTGCTGCTCTCATTGCTCATCGTGGTGTTCTCCCGCGTACGGGCCGGGCTGATTGGATTTACCTTCATCCTTTTGGTCAATGTGCTGCTCTCCTACAAAAACCGCAAGTCGCTGTTGATCGCCTGGGTCGCCATG
Organism: Acanthopleuribacteraceae bacterium; assembly: GCA_041940685.1. Taxonomy (GTDB): domain Bacteria; phylum Acidobacteriota; class Holophagae; order Acanthopleuribacterales; family Acanthopleuribacteraceae; genus JBGTRP01. Next base: position 4,221 of record JBGTRP010000424.1, on the reverse strand, counting down.
GCCGGCACCTTCCTGGGCACGATCTACATTTTCGGCTTCAACACGGCCTCGCTCTACAAGCGCTTGGAGCTGCTGCAGAGTAATCTAAGCCTGTTTGTCGCTCATCCCATCTTCGGAATGGGCCCCGACTGGCTTCGGGAACACAATCTGGAGAGCAATCCTGAAATGCATCCTCACAATACCCTGGTGGGCATCGCCACGGAATCGGGGCTGGTGGGGTTGACGACCTATCTTGTTTTCATGGCCCTGCTTCTCTGGCGGCTATTGCGGCTACGCGCGCGGCACCGCGACTCCAAGGACCCCCTCACCTGGGTGGTTCGCGCCTTGAGCACCTCGTTTATCTGTTACTGGATTTTTGGTTTGTTCGACTATAATTTTGCCGATACCGAGCTACTGATCTTTCACGCGTTGCAATGGTCCATGATCGCTTCCCTTTCGCTATTGGATGGGGAGCCGCCAACCCCGGACGCTCCATCCGAAACCCGGGAGACCCCCACATGAGCACCGAACCAGCCAGTCAAACCGGCCATTTCGCGGATCGATTGAACGCGGCATGCCTCGCGAAGCAGAGCCGGCTCGTGGTCGGCCTGGACCCTCATTGGAGCCTGATTCCCGAGGAATTCAAGCGGGCCCGAGCCCAAGCGGGCGCGGGCGAAATCATCAGCGGTTTCTTGATCCGGGCGGTGGACGCCTGCCTGGAGCACGCGGTGGCCTTCAAGCCACAGGTCGCCTTTTTCGAGGAGTTCGGCGCGGCCGGCTTTCAAGCCCTGGAGCGGGTGGTCCAGCATCTCGCGTCCAAGGGGGCGCTGATCATCATGGACGGTAAACGCAACGATATCGGCTCCACCGCGGCCGCCTACGCGCGCGCCTATTTCGGCGACGGGGATGGTCCGGGCGCCTTCCCCTCCGACGCGCTGACCGTCAACGCCTACACGGGCGAGGACGGCATCCGACCCTTTCTGCAAAAGCCGGGCAAGGGGATTTTCGTGCTCGTGAAAACCAGCAACCCATCCAGTGGCCAGTTTCAGGATTTGAAAGACGCGGCCGGAGAAAGCCTCGCGGAAAAGATCGCGGGAGCGGTATCCGACTGGAACCGCCAAACCCTGGGCGGTTCCGGTTACGGAAACGTGGGCGCGGTGGTAGGCGCCACCTATCCCGAGCACATGCGCGCGCTGCGGCGTTTGTTGCCGCAATCCATTCTGCTGGTGCCGGGCTACGGCGCACAGGGCGGCTCGCTGGATGCCGTGAGGGCCGCCTTCCGCGAGGATGGCCTGGGGGCGGTCATCAATTCCTCGCGGGGCGTCCTGTTCCCAGAGGATTTGCGGGCGCGGGGCTTTCCCGCAATTGAGGACGCTGCCCGGCGCGCCCGTTCCGAGATCAACCGCCTGCTCACGAGCTCGGGAAAATAACCGCTTTGGCGGACGCCGCACCCGATACGCCCGCCAACTCGGGCCATGCGGCGGGCCGGGTTTCCGCATTCAAAACCAAACATGTACGCCTCATTTTTCGGCCCGCTCCTGGGAAAGAGGTGCCATGTGGCCGACAGAGTTGCTAAAATAGGCTCATTCCACTGGAACCAACTGAATTCAACCCTTGTCCAAGGAGCATGACATGGACCCTTTTTTGAGACGAATGATTGGAGCGGCCAAACTCGACGCCAACACCTACGAGGAGGTGGAAGCGGATTCCAACGCAACCGGCCAGGCCTTGGGCGTGGTGGTGATCGCCAGCATAGCCTCGGGCGTATCCCAGGCGGGAACCATGGGGATTGGCGGTCTGATCGGCGGCACGATCGCGGGCTTGATCGGCTGGGTGATCTGGGCCCTGGTCATCTTTTTGCTGGGGACCAAGGTCTTGCCGGATAAAAGCACCAGCTCTTCCTTGGGCGAGTTGCTGCGGACCACGGGCTTCGCCCAGGCGCCGGGCGCATTGTTGGTGCTTGGCATCATTCCTATTCTAGGAATCCTGGTTGTTATCATCATTTTTTTCTGGCGACTGGCCACCATGGTCATCGCGGTCCGGCAAGCCTTGGACTACAGCAGCACGGGTAAGGCCATTTTGGTCTGTGTCATCGGATTTCTCTGCTACCTGCCCGTGGCCCTTATCATGCTGGTCATTATGCGCTAGGCCCTTTTTGGGCCGCCATGGCGCGAGCCAGCCGGCCAACCCGATCAGGGCCTGCAGAAAGGCCAGGTGCAAACCCACGGCCACGAGCAGGCTATGTCTTGGGATCTCCATGGCGTCGGCATGGTAGATCAAAAGACCATGACCCAAGCTGCCCGCGACGAGGATCAGGGGCAGCGTGGGTAGAGGACGGACGCTCCAAATGACCAGGTAGAGAATCAGCAGGCCGAAGATCAGGAATGTCCGCGAAGGGTTCCAAATCCAGGCAGCCATTCGCATCAGGGGAGATTTCGGTTGGGGGCCGGTGTAGGAGACCAGCCCGTGACTGTAGATCAATTTGCGGTCGCGCCAGGCGTCCAAAATGGCTTCCCGTGGATGGGTCAGCAGGTAGCGGGCGTAGGTATAGCGTCCGGGACCGAGGATCCAGGCCTTGAATTCCGCGTAGCGTGGCTCGCCGTAGATGGCCCACTCATGGCTGGAAGCCCAGGCGCCCTCCCAAACCGGGTCATCGCCCTTGAGCGCTTGCAGCGGCGCGCCCCGTTCTTCAAACCAGGCCAGCTTGGACTCGTCCGGCAGCACGCGTTGCAGCATGACGTTGATCAGGGGGAAGGCATGCCGGTTTTTAACCCTGGCCGTGGCCGCTTGTAGGGCAAAAGTGAGCAGCACCCCACCGAGGTAGGCGGTCCAAAGCGGGTGGACGGCGCGCGGTTTTCCGCTGAAGCTGAACCACAGGGCGGTGGCCAGGGCGAAACCCAGCAGGAAATAGGCGACGCTGTCCTTGGTAAAGGAAAAAAAGAAGGTGACCAGCAAGAGGCCGATCAGGGTGGCGATGCGCGGGCGCCGCGCCATCAGGACCATATGGCCATACCACAGGGCAAACAGGGAGAAGGTAATCGACTCCGAAAGCATGACCCGCGTCCATCCGGCAATATTCCACCAAAGCGATGCGGAAGCGAAGAGCAGCAGCAGGGCCAGCGCGGGCGCCATGCGGCGGATCGGCCATGCGAAACAACAGCCCAAAAAGGTCCAACAGCCGACGGAAAATACCTGATTCCCCAACAGAGCGCCGGCGGCGCTGGAGCCCCAGAGTTTGTAGAAAAGGTCAGTGGTAAAGGGCCGATCCGCGGTATAGAAGGAGAGCCGCAGCCAAGAGCCCTTGGAGCGTTGCACATAGTCATCCGCGAAGAAAAGGGGTGGACCAAAATCCACGAGGCGGAAGCACAAGAAGATGCCGAGCGCCACGAGGGGACCGGCAAACAACAGGATAAGGCGCTGCCGGCCGGGCTCATGCGTCGCGGGAGAGCCGTGTTTCAGAGCCGGTTTCACCATCTTGGCAAGCCCGAATTAGGAGGCTTTTTTGAGCGGAACGCCGCGCACCCGCTCCAGGGCTAGATCCAACAATTCTTTCCTGCCAAGAGGCGCTTTGGGTTCGGCCAGCTCCAGGTCCGGTTGGACGCCGGAACGGATGTAAGTCCCGCCCGAACTCAATTGCAGACGTTGGGTGGAAAGTTGTAGATGGCCGCCGCTCTTGAGCGGAATCAGCTTGTAGCGGCCGGGGTAACCCAAACTCTTGAAACCCACCACCTCCGCGATTTTTTGGTCCTGGGCAATGGCGCAAAACGCCTCCGCGGCTCCGGAAGTGGACTGATCGATGAGGATGAAGAGCGGCCAATCGGCAAAATTACCCGGTCTCGGATTGAAAAGGCTTACGGATTCCTCGCGGGCCCCCACCCAGGACGCCAGCTTTCCAGCGGGAAGAAAGAACGAGGCCAGCAAACGAAGATCGGACTCGGCGCCATGGGTGTTGTTGCGCAGATCCAGCACCAGCCGGCCCCGGCGTTTTTCGATGTCTTTACGCATATCGTTGAGCGCTTTTTTCAAATCCTTTTCCAGACCCTCGTAGAACCAAGGGATCCGCACGAGATGGAGGCCGTCGCCATGGCTCAGGTGTTGTAACTTAGGCGGGGTAAAAGGGCCGGGCGTCAGTTCGACTTCCTTTTCCTTCGGCTGAAGCTCGCCGATCAGCGTGAGCTTCAAGGGCGCTTGGACCCGGGCGACCCGAGCCCGGATCTCGAAAAGACTCATGCGGCGTGTGGA
>JBGTRP010000423.1:0-6740 GCA_041940685.1 Acanthopleuribacteraceae bacterium | reverse complement strand
GGGAAGCGCCCCGCCGCGCTTCCCGGCGGGCGTCGGCGTCAAGGCGCGCGTATTAATCCATTTTTCACGATCACCTCACCTGGGGAAAACATAGATTCGCGGCCGTCGATGTCCCTGGCCGCCGGTCCGGCGGTCGCCTGCCGCAGTTCCCTTGGAGAGAAGACTGTGAAACATCCGACCCATCGGCAGCCCGCCTGCCGCCCGGACCGTCTCTGCGCCGGCATTGCCACCAGCCTCGCGCGCCTGCTGCTGGTCCCGGCCACGCTGGCCGTCGCCGCCCCGGCCGCGGGCCTCCCGCCCGAGGCGGCGGCCCGCATGCTGATGGACAATCACGTCCACCATGTGGATGTCGGCGAGGTGGGCGGCCACGTGTTTTGTTGCGTCCTGGGCGTGGGTTTAGATACGCGGGCTCTGGAAATTACCCGGGATTCAAGAATGCGGCGAGGGCGCTTGCTCTACGCGATCGCCGCGATCCGAGCGCTTTGGCAATATCGTCCGCAATATTTGGAAATCACCAGCGGAGAAACCCATTACCAGGGGCGCATCCTTTTTGCCGCGATCAGCAATACGCGCACCTACGGCGGCGGATTGCCTATTTCCCCCCTGGCCCGTATGGGCGACGGGGTGCTAGACCTTTGCGTCATACCCGGCATGAGCCGCGTCCGCGGCCTGATCATGTACGGCAATTTGGTAATGGGAACCCATGTCAAGCGGTCCGGCGTGGTTTCGGTTCGCGGTACGCGCATCCGGATTGAAAGCGAGACGCCGCTGCCCCTCACCCTAGATGGCGAACTGACCGAGTTACGCACGCCCGTTGAAATTAAGGTCCGGCCCGCGGCGCTTCACCTCCTGGGCGGGCCGGTTTTGGCGAGTTAGCACGGGAGAGGCTGACTCGCCATGGCGAATCGCCGCCCGGCGGTAGGAGACTAGCAATGAGTTCAGAGCATGCGGATGTCATTATTGTGGGCGGCGGAGTCGCGGGCCTGGGTTTGGCATGCGCACTTGCCCGCATGGAGCTTCAGGTCACTCTGATCGAAAGGCGCAAGCATACGGGTGGCATTCACCGGGGCGACAGCCTTTTGCCAAAGTCAACCTACTGGTTGGGCCGCTGGGGCTTGACCGAGGCGCTGATGTCGGCCGGCGCGCGCTCGATTTCCCAAATGGAGATCTACCATGCGCGTTTCGGCCTCCTATACGAGGCGCCGATGATCGATTCCCAGAACCCGAATCCCTACTTGGTGCTGCCCCACGCGCGCATCGAGGGCGTGTTGTTGGAAAAGGCGTTGGCCAGTGGCCGGGTAGAGTTGTTGCGGCCGGCCCGGGCCGTGGATTTGATTCGAGACCCGCGTACGAACAGGGTTTGCGGCGTGGCCTATGATCAGGGAGGCAATATCCGCCAGGCTCGCGCGAGGTTGGTAGTCGGGGCGGACGGGTACCGGTCGGTAGTGCGGTCCAAGCTCGGGCTGGAGCCGCGGGCCTATCACTACGATCATGCCTACCTCGGTATGGAGGCGGAAAGGCCGGCCGCATACCAGCCCGCGTTGAGCGTCCACCTTCACCGGGAGGGCGGGCTCCTGCTGATGCCGCGCATCGATCGCGTGGGGATCGGGTTGTTGGTGGACGCCACCCGCGCCGCCTATTGGATGGGTCTTTCCGAGGAAGAGTTAAGGGCGCAATTACTCGCACGCGCGCCCATGCTGGAGGGTATGAAACTCTTTCGCGACGGCGCGAATGTGTACAAACTATTGCGCTATCACCTCGAATGTTACCATCGGGATGGCGCGGCGCTGATCGGCGATGCGGTCCACTGCACCAACCCCACCGCGGGCCAGGGCATGGCCATGGGTCTCACCGACGCCGGCCGTCTGGCCCATCAGATCGGGCCCGCCTTGCGGGAGGGCGCCCTCGATCTGCAGCCTCAGTTGGACGCCTATCAATCGGCCTGCTGGTCGCGCAACCATAAATTGTTCCGCTCCTCCCATCTGCTGGCCTTGGCATACGCCCTGCGCGGCCATCTCTGGACGGGGATGAAACTCGGCCTTTTGCGCTTGCTCGGCACCCGGCCCGTCAATAACCTGACTCGGCCCATGATTTCCGCCTTCCTCAAGTAACCGCTTTGATAGGATAGATGTTCATGTGAGGAGGTAGGGATATGAATTCATTGGATGCCGTGGTGCTGCAATATTGGAGCTACTGCGCGGTTTTCTTGGCCTTTAAGATGTTTTTCAATTCCGCGGTGCAGGGGGTGTACCGTGTGCGCGGCCGCACCTATACCCGGCCAGAGGATGCAAAATTTTTCGGCAAGGGCGTGATCACCGCCCGTCAGGACCTGCCGATTGTTCAGAGAGCCTCCGCCTGCTGGCGCAACGACCTGGAAAATATTCCCATCTTCCTAATATTGGGATTGGGGTTTGCCCTAGCCGGCGGGCCTCGGTTCTGGGCCGGGGCGTATTTCCTGGTGTTTTGCTTGGCGCGGGTGCTTCACACCATTTTTTACCTGCTGCCGAGACAGCCGCATCGCAACCTGGCCTTCCAGTTGGGAACTCTTTGTTGGGTGAGCCTCGCCATTCATTTGTTGTTGCTATTCTGACCGGGAGCCCCGCGATACAGGTCCTGCCGAAGCGCGTGGCGGCGGGTCCTTGCGGTTGTGTAAGGTGGGGGCGTCAGCGGGCCGTTGGAGCCTGAAATTCGTATAAAAATAAAGAGCGAGGGTTGAAAGGAGAGGGCAGCATCCATGAAATTGCCTCATGTCAGTGGCGTACAGGTTTTCAAACCCAGCCCCAACGCGGGCGGAAAACACGCCCGAAAATATCGGGACGGTCAGCGAGCCGCCAAGGCCAATCGGTTTTTCCGCCCTGACCCATCGCCCTACAAGCCCAATCTGGAAGCCCTTAATAGCCTGGAAGAGCTGAAATCGGAACGACGCGAGCTTCGCCGCGAGAAGGACAGCCTCCATTGAGTCTACTGCTGAAAGAGCGCGGGGGTGACATAGAGTTAGCGGCTCAAGGGCAACTCAGCCAGCCCTTGGCGAGCATTAGCTCCGCGTTCAGTAGCGCGCAGCCGGCCGCCCCGCGAATGGTGTTGTGGGAGAGCGCCACGAACTTGTAGTCCATCAGCGGGCAGGTTTGGAGGCGGCCGATGCTGACGGTCATGCCGCCACCCAGGTCGCGGTGCCGCCTGGGCTGGGGCGCGTCGGGCGCGTCCAGGTACACGATGGGGCGGGCGGGGGCCGAGGGCAGGTCCAGGGCTTGGGCCTCGGAAGAAAAGCCTTGCCAGGATGCGATGAGCTCTTCGGGCCGCGCCGGACGGCGCAACTTCACGGAAATGTTTTCCATGTGGCCATCCGCCACGGGAACGCGGTTGCACATGGCGCTGATGGTCATTTGGGCCGGCGCGATCCTGTCACCTTCCAGGGCGCCTAAAATTTTCAAGGGCTCCTGGACGAGCTTGTCCTCCTCGCCGGGAATGTACGGGACCAGGTTGTCCATCATATCCATGGCCGAAACGCCGGGATAACCCGCGCCGGAAAGCGCCTGTAGCGTGACCACGTGAACCGCCTCGATGCCGAAACGGTCGTGGAGCGGCTTCAACGCCATCACCAGGCCGATCGTGGCGCAGTTGGGATTGGTGACGATCGCGCCGCGAGCGGGCGGCGCACCCAACAGACTCAGGTGATCGCCGTTGATTTCCGGCACCAAAAGCGGTACTCGTGGATGCATGCGGTGGTTCTTGGCGTTGGAGACCACGGTGACGCCCGCATCCGCGAATGCGCGTTCCACTTTACCCGCGACCGAGGAGTCCAACCCGGAAAAAGCCAGGGCGTAATGGTCGCCAGGCTTACAGGTCTCTACCCGCATGCCCGCGATCGGTTCTGGAATGGGTTCGTTTTGAAGCCAATGGACCGCATTCGCGTAATCGCGGCCCGCGCTTCTCTCCGAGGCGCACAACGCCTTGATTTCGAACCAGGGGTGATCGGCCAGCAGCATGATGAATTTTTGACCTACGCTGCCGGTTGCGCCCAGCACCGCCACCGGAACTTTTTCCGAAATTTGCACCAATGCTGGTTCCCTCCTTGACAAAAAGAAAGCGCGGGCCGGCGTTTCCGCGCCCACCCGCGTCACTTGCTAAGGATAATCACTCGCCGATGAAATTGCAAAATCATCCGCGGACCCCGGTCATTGGATCGGATCAGGCGGCGTGTTTGGTCCATCCGACCAGAAGCGCCCCGGTGAGCAGGAAGAGAATGAGGGTCAGGCTCTCGTTGATGAGGGTGAGCCCAAGGGGTCTGAGATGGAAAAGGTTCTGGACCAAACCCTTCCAGGCGCTGAAAACCAGGCCCAAAACAAGACCCAGCAAAAGGCCCTTGCCAAGTGTGCTGATCTGCAACTCACGAAACAGCCAGGCCGTTAGGTAGCAGGTCAAGGCCGAACCCAGGATGGATGCTGGATACTGAATCCAGTGGGCCTGGGCGAAGTCCTCCGTTTTCAGACCGGCATGCGCCATCCACCGTTTGCCGAAGACCGCGGGCGCGTACCAAACCGCGGGCAACGCCTGGTGGAGGATTACCAAAACCCAGACCGCGCCGTGATTGATCACCATTTTTTCCATGAAAAGCCTCCTCGTTTTTTTTGCCACGTGGAGGAATTTACAGGGTTCGCACATCGGCCGTATTGTAAAAAATGGACATTCCCATCGGGTTCATTCGATGTGGATGAAGTTGAGCGTGGGGCTTTTCTCCCGCAAGTAGGCGTTGGGGCTGAGGCCGGTGAAATACTTCATTTCCTTGGCCATATGCGCCTGGTCGAAATAGCCCATGTCCAGGGCGATCCGTGGCCAGTCGACATTTTTTGTCGAGTGCAAAGTATGCACCAGACGCTGGAAGCGAAAAATTCTTTGCAAGACTTTCGGCCTCATGCCCACTTGCTTGGCAAAGATGCGCGCCGTCTGCTTTTGGCTATAGCCCAACTCCTTGGCCAGGGTATGAATGGAAGATTCTCTCCGGCCGGCTTCGAGATAGTCGAGCGCGTAGGCCAGGATTGGATCGGGGGAAAGATTGTGTCCCAGCTCATTGATGAGGAAGCGTTCAAGGATGGCGAACTTGATCCCCGGTTTCGGGGTTTCGAAGATTTTTTCCTTGAGCAGTTCGAGCCGGTTGCCGAACAGGGCGTCCAACTCCACCACCCGACCCGTCATCTCGTGAATGGGTAGCTTGAAAAATGCGTGGGCGGCGCCCGGTTTGAGGCGAAAATCCATGAGGTTGGTCTCCGCCATGGGCTCGATCACGAGGGCCTGGTCCCTGTTTCCGGTGACCCATGCCCGCTTACAGAGCGTACCGCTGGGCGGTTCCGCGCTGGGAAACACCCGGTAGGGCGAGCCGAAGTTCAAAATCAGCTCCATCGATCCATCCGGCAGGATTTTGTCCTTGCTGTAGGGCAGTTTTCCCTTGACCAGCCACATCACCTCCACGAAATGCGAAAGTGGCAAGGAGGGCGCGCTGAAATGGACTTCCATGCTGACCACCGGGCAGAGATTTGTTCCTTTTTACCCTATTTCGATTCATTGCGAAGGATTTTTTAAAGGATGCTGGTCAGATTTTGGGACTGGTCATATCCAGAACGGACGCTCGGAACGGGTTTGACCTTCGAGGTTGTTCGGCGCCCTGGTTGGCGAATTGGAGAAATCACGGCATCTTCGGGGCAAGGAGAGGGCATGTTCCCATGATTCCCAAATGGGTCCGGGTGGGCGATAATGGAACATCCGGACTGGAGGCCCTTTTTGACCGTACCCACGCAACCCTTCAAGGCCGCCGTGGTGCAATGCGCCTCGGTCGTCTTCCAGCGCGAACCCACCCTGAACAAGACCGTCGCGCTGATTGCCGAGGCGGCCGCTTCCGGAGCCCGGCTGATCCTCTTCCCCGAGGCGTTGATTCCCGCCTACCCGCGCGGATTGGGCTTTGGCGTGGTGGTCGGCAGCCGCGCACCGGAAGGTCGGGCGCTCTGGCAGCGATACTGGTCGCAATCCGTGGATGTGCCGGGTCCGGTAACCGAGGCGCTGGGGAAAGCCGCCCGCGAGGCCGGCGCGTTCGTGGGCGTTGGCGTGGTGGAGCGCGACCGCACCGCGGGCACCCTCTACTGCACCTTGTTGTATTTCGGGCCGGACGGACGCTTGTGGGGCAAGCACCGCAAACTGAAACCCACGGCGGCCGAACGGGTGATTTGGGGCGAGGGCGACGGTAGCACGCTAAGGGTTCTGGACAGCGACCTTGGCAAGGTCGGCGGCCTGATCTGCTGGGAAAATTACATGCCCCTGGCGCGCGCCGCACTCTACGCCGAGGGCGTCGAAATCTACCTGGCCCCAACCGCCGACGCGCGCGACTCCTGGCAAGCCAGCCTGCGGCACATCGCCCTGGAGGGCCGCTGTTTCGTGCTGGGTTGTAATCAATTCGTCACGCGGGACATGTACCCGCCGGATCTCCGCGCCGAGCTTGCCGATCAGCCCGAGGAGATGTGCCGCGGCGGTAGCGCCATCGTCTCCCCACTGGGTGAGGTCCTGGCCGGCCCGCTCTACGGCGAGGAAGGCATCCTCTATGCCGAACTCGATCCTGCCGAAATCACCCGCGCCCGTTTCGATTTTCACCCCACCGGCCACTACGCCCGACCCGACGTCTTTCAACTGAAGGTGAACCAGCGGACGCTGAGCTCCCAAACCGGCGTAATTGGCAAAAAAACCACTTCCTAAAC
>JBGTRP010000422.1:0-6742 GCA_041940685.1 Acanthopleuribacteraceae bacterium | reverse complement strand
AACATAGTCTGAGAATACCCAGCCTGAACTTTTATTAAACAAGCCTGAAAACTGACAAAGTGCAACCAAAAGAGGCCGTCTTCCCACCTTTTTTCCCGACATTTCCCATTTAGGTCTGCAACCGGGGGATGCCGGCATGTGGATGGCAATGAGGCGGTACAAACTCCATAAAACACGGAACATTTTCACCGCCTATCCCTAACCCTTCAACCATGAAGGAGGAGGCAGTTTTTTGGGGGACAGAGAACCCCGGGGCCTGACCGCGCCCCCCAAGTATGGATTAGGCGTTGCGCACCCATTTGGAGGTTGAAAATGAGAGTTTACGGTCTTGCAGAAGAGAATCAAATGTCTCCGCTAAAAATGACGAAAGGGAACGGCTTTCAATTGCTGGTTTGGGTGACGATACCCTTGATGATCCAAGCCGCGGCCAAGGCTTACCAGCGGCCTATCCCGAGCCCGCAGGAAGTCCGGGAAGAAATCATCATCGAGCTCAATACGGCTGAGGGTTTTCAGCCCTTGGATTTTTCGATCGTTCGCAGCCTTCATCCCGAGATTCGGATCTCCATGTCTCCGGATGATGTGGGCATGCCGGAAATTACGCTTCACAGCATCTACCCACATCATCCAGTCCGCAACATATCCGAGGCCTTTTCCGATCTCACGGAACTCGGCTCGAGCATCGCCCAAATCAAGGTACAAGCCGGGTACAACAGGATAAGGGTTTCCCTGGCCCGCGAAGGCATGGTCCATACAGTGGAAGCGGGGATGCTCAACTTCGACGAGAACACCCTGAACGCTTCCCCTCCGGATGAATCCCTGCCCTGGGTTGGAGACCCCCGTAGCGGGCTGATGGTTCACCTGCGGGAGCTGCTGTTGATCTTCAAGCAAGGTTTGCCCGATACGCGCAAATCCGAACTCCTTCGCCGGGAGCGGTTACGTCCCGTGGGCATCCTGCAGGGAGGCCCGGAAGACGACAGCATTTTCATCGTCGACATAGGCGAGAACCAAAGAGGACTTGATGTTTTGGAGCTGCGTGAGGCCCTTGCCTTCCTGCCGGAGCTGGATGTGGCGATGGCCCATTTTACCGCCTCCCAGGATGCACGGAGCCAGGCGGCGAAGTCCGGGGACATCGAGATCGAGATTCTCAGTGACGAGGGATTTCAACCCTTGGATTATTCGGTCAGCGCCACGCTCGCTCCGGAGATCCGGATCAGCCTGTCTGACACGGTCCAGGGCATCCCGCGTGTCACCCTGTTTAGCATTTACCCCCACAACCCGCCGCGCGATATCACCAGCGCCTTCGGCGACCTGGTTCAGTTGCGCACCGCCACGGCCCAAATCGAGGTTCCCATCGGCCACAACTGGATCGAGGTCGATGTTTTGGCCGTGGATACAACCACAACCGCGGCAGCCTCTATGCTGAGCTTCAATGAAGATACCCTGAACGCCTCCCCCCCGGATGAAGGCTTCGAATGGATCGATGATCCGGAAAGCGGCTTACCGGTTCACCCCAACGAGCTCTTATTGATCTTCTGGGAAGACCGCGGCGATGTGGATATTTCCAATCTTCTGCGCCAGGAGCGCCTGTTACCGATAGGAATCATGCAGGCAGGTCCGGAGAGCGACCGGGTTTTCATTGTCGACACCCGCGCGAACCAACAGGGCCTCTCCGTTCTGGACCTCCGCACGACGCTGACCTCTCTTCCGGAGCTGGACGTGGTCATCCCTCACTTTGCGGTGGAGATCGGCTCCGTGGCGGCCGAGCGGTTGCCATCCCGGCTGGTGGACTCCGACGAGCCAAATGCGTCTACCCCGAATCACGATCGCTACGATGGCGCAAGCGCCGGTTTCGACAACAATGGTACGGTATGCCCGGTAACTCCAGATCCCGACAATCCATGTGATCGGGGAACCTGCGACGAGCTCGACATTTCCTGGCATCATTTCTTCACCGATACCCTGCCCGCGCTGGGGCTTCGAGATAGGGTTCTCACCGGGGTCGCAAACCCCGAATCCGTTCTCGCTATTCCCGACTCTGGTTTTGGCAATCATGCTGGAGCAACCAACGGGGATATCAACACCTTCTTCACCTTTCCGGGTGAGGGAGAAGGGGCGCGTGGCATCGACGTTTCTGGAGGTGGCGTTGTACTCTCGGGTGATCCGTTGTTCACGGGCCCGAACGCGCCTCTGCGTGTACCGCAGAATGGTGTGGAAGATGTCGCGGCATTGCCAGCGGGTCATGGTACCGGCGTCGCACTTCATGCACTGGGCAATGGCAAGCGTATCCTCGGCACAGGCCCGGATGCAAACCTCCTTCCTATCCGCATGCATGATGCCGGGGGCGTGGTTGGAAATGGCCTAGTAACAGCCGCGAGATTGGACTTGTCCCTAAAGGCGGCCGCCATTATCCCTCAAGTCGATGTGGTCAGTGTATCCTTTGGCCGCTCACCACCTGTTGGAGCCCCGAGAAATATTGGCTTCTGTTTGGAACAGCGGGTCCTATTAGGTTCGCTCGTATTCCTGATCACGACCAATAAAATAGTCGTTGCCTTGGCTCAAAACGACTCGGGGAATGCCGATCTAACGTGGCCTCCGGTCTTTTCCCCGCCTAGAGGTACAAGGCACGGCCCCATTCCCGTGAATCCATGTGCCTTCCCCCCAGGGCCTCCCACCGGGATGATCAGTATCTTCCATCCCCTTCTCATGGTGGTTACCGCCACCGACATTGCCAATGACGCGGAGGGCCCAGAGACCTTCGCTGGCTTCAGCAACACGGGAAGCCGGGTATCGGTTTCAGCCGCGGGCGGTTGCCAAAATGTCAACTTGAATCCAGCCGGTAACTTTCAATCCATTTCGGGTACATCCTTCGCCGCGCCCAAGGTAGCCGGCCTGATTGCCGAGCTGATCCAGGTCAGGGACGGCGCCGGCCGGCGCGGCGTCGCCGCCCATCCCAATGCCGATGCCCAAATGCGGATGGTGGAAACCGTGGAGGCCACTGCCGACGACCTTGGAACCAGTGGAGCGATTGTCGATGTCGAAGAGCTGGTCAACGACATGCCCGATCCCCGGCAGGGCAACCCTCATAGTCCGGATGACCGTTTCGGCTGGGGCCGCATCAACGCCTGGAAAGCCATGCTCGCGGTGGTCAACAAGGGTCTGGCCAGCGAAGGCCGCACCGCCGGGGATGACGGCAAGGACAGTATTTTCAGAAGCTTGCGGCTCATCCCCGAGGGACCTAAAACCCTGTGGTACGGCATCAAGATCCGCACCAGCGTGAAGGGGGCGACCGTTTGGATCGACGGCAAACAACTTGCGGACGATAGCCGCCAAACCCCGGACCCCGAGGCCAAGCCGCCAGCGGGCAAACCGTGGCCAAAAACCGCCCCCATCAAAGCCTACAAGGGCGTTCGTACCCGAATGGCGCTGGATGCAACCGGCACTGCCTTGGCCATGGACAAGGGCACCGTACCGGTCGGAAACGAGGGGGGAGAATACCTGATCGCCTTCAGCATCACCCGCGATGAGCTGGTGGATTCCAATGGTGAATACAACCGTGTCCTGAGCCTACGCAAACCCGGTGAGGGCGAGGACGACGCGCCCTTCTTCAATCTGAAGTTGGAGCTTCAAAAGATGCGTGAAAACAAGGTGCCGGGTATTTTCTTTGACGATTTCATCTTTGAGATTACTCCGGCGGACTTCGGCGACGCCTTCGACGATGAGGATGATCAAAAGGATTATCCAAGCCTGCTCGTTACCAGCAATGGGGCTCGGCACCTGAACAGCAATCTCGAATGGTTCGGCCGGCCCAAGGTTGCCAACGTAGATTCGGTGAGTCCCGAGGTCAACGCGGGCAGGGAAGGTGACTCCCGTGCGCCGAATCCGGATCCGGACCCCGATGGATTCACCAATATGGGGATCACCACCAACGGCATCTTTCCTTTCCCCCAGGAGCGGGACCGCTATGACGATGGGGTGACCTTTTTTCCACTCACCTACGAACCCGGAAAAAAAGGAAAACTGCATTTCTGGATCTGCACCGCGGACGCCGACAATGGCGATGCCGGCGCGGGGGGACGGTACGCGGACGAACCGGACCGCTCTCTTTATGTGAATGCCTGGATCGACTGGAACACCAATGGCAAATGGCAGGAAACCAACCAGGAACATATAATCAACGGCCTGCGGATCAACCCGGCGCCGCCCGATAACGGCAAAGTCAAGGCGGCACGGCCCGGAACGGAGGTGAAACGGACCTGGGTTTCCGCCGATGGAAACTGCTTTAAATACGAGGCAAAATTCAAGGTTGGCAAGATCAAAAATGGACTGCTTTGGGCTCGATTCAGACTCGATTACGGGGAGGACGTGGGCCGCAACGACCCACGAAACTTATTTGTCTCGGATATATCCCTGCGAGATCCAATCCACAACCAAGGGGCGCCCCAGCCCGTTGGAGACTTTCGCGGATATGTCCAGGGAGCGGCTCGTTTCGGAGAAGTCCAGGACTATTTGATCGGAACCGATTTCGGGGATGCCAAGGATCCCTACAAGGCGGCCGGTCGCTATCCCACGCTTTTAAAGAACAAAGGCGCTCACCACTTGGATATCTACAGGGAGTGGCTCGGCTTCACGCCACGTCGTATTCCACGCTCGGGATCGCTTCCGCCACTTGTGGCTCCCGCGGTCAGCCGTGAGCGCGATGCATGTGACAAGGTCACGGATCAGGACGACAACCCGAACCTCGACCCGAATGGCGTCAACTGTGACAAGGAAAACGCCGACCTATTCGACGATGGTCTCGTCCTACCGCCGGCGTTCCCCCCGGGAGGCAAGGCCAAGATCGAGGTGAATATCCACGCTACCGTCAGCGCGCGCGGCTACGAATACAGCATCGACGATTACCAGACCCGGCCGGATAACTGTGGACCGCTGGTGGTCATGATCCCGGATCGCATCAAGACTCCTCCCTGGAGCCGCGGCAAAGGCCGCTACAACCCCGTCAACCCGAGCGAAAGGCTCTGGCTTTACGTGTGGGCCGATTGGAATGGCGATGGAACCTGGGACCAGGATAACGAACTCATCATTCAAGGTCCAGTGGACCCGCCGGACTTTGGAGCAGATGGCCGTTACACGCTCGGGGAACCATTCGAGGACGTCAACCATGACGGTGTCTACGAGCCGGGAATCGATATTTGGAACGCGGCTGAGCACGATGTCGGCGGCCTGAATTTCCTGCGGCTATCCTGTGACGTCGACGTTCCAGCGGAAGTGGCGTCCCGTTTCTACCTCCGCGCCCGACTGATGTACGGCGAGATGCTGGTCAAGGATGACCTCGTGGTTCATCATTCCAACGCCAAGAACCGCGCACTCGATGGCCCGAAAGGCGGCGCACTTTGGGGTGAGGTGGAAGACTACCCGTTCCCGCCGCTGATCAAGGTATCGAACCCTGAATCCGTCAAACCCGGAGACCGAATCCACTACACCCTCACCCTGCCGGGCGCCGCCAATCTCGAAACAGCGGCGCCGGCCTTCATTCGGGATGCCTTGCCACGGTCGGTGGTCTTTGACGGCAATCTCACCTGCAATCTCGGAACCTGCGACTACGATTCCACCACCCACGGGGTTACCTGGCGGGGAGACCTGGCCCCCCGGCAGGCCGCCATCATTGAATTCGACGCCAAGGTTTCATTACCCAGAGAGGGTCCCTATCCGCCGGAAATCTGCAACACCGCCACGGGTTTCGATGGCGCAGGGGAGTATGAGGTCGATACCTGCACCCGAATACGGCCGGTCCTTCAGTTCAGTTCCCCGACCTACAGCATCGGAGAGCCGGAGGGATTCGCCACCATTAGGGTCAACCGGTCGGGAAGCGACCTGGAAGCGGTTTCCGTGGACTTTATTGCCAGGGATGGAAGCGCACGATCCGCTTTCGATTTTACCGGTGTGCGGGGTCGGTTGAATTGGCCGCAAGGCGATGGATCAACCCGCTCCTTCACGGTTCCCATCCACGATGACAACCTGCTGGAAAGCGCGGAGACCGTCAACCTGGAATTGGTGAACCCAACCGGGGAAGCATGTATCGGCGCACCCGGGCGCGCGGTCCTGACCATTGTAGATGACGAGCGCGATTGTAATTCAAACGGCATTCCCGATAGCCTGGATATCACCAACGGCTCCTTGGATATTGATGGCAATGGAGAACCCGACGAGTGCCAGCAGAATACGGTTCCCTGCCACCTGACAGGAGTCGCGGATGGCGGCAGCCTCACCCTTACCATTCACGGGTTTTCAGCTTCTTGTACGCTGACCATTGCAACCTTTCCGGGAGAAACCGCCGAAACCGTGATCCAAAATCTCGCCGCGGCAATCCTAGCCGACCTTTGCCTATCCGCTCAGGGAATTGAAGCTATGGCGATTGGCAATCGGTTGGATATTACTGGATTTGCATTGGAGATTGAAGATATCGCCTTCCGTGTCTCCGATTCCGGGCTCAATTCGATAAAAGTACCCACACTCGGATTTCGCGGCCTACTCATCATGGTCTTGTTGCTGATGGGTTTGGCCATGTATTTGGCGAGACGAAGGAGGTCGCGGCATTCTGGTTAACGCTACCGGCAACCTGAGCTCTTTGTCTCATGAGCTAATTTGAGTCCATCCAGAAACAACAAAATTCACCACCGAGGACACGAAGATAAGGCAAAAGGATTTACGGCAATTAATTGTGATTAAAAAGCTTATGTATTTT
>JBGTRP010000421.1:0-6758 GCA_041940685.1 Acanthopleuribacteraceae bacterium | reverse complement strand
AGAGCGGGAAACCCTGGTGCTGCTGAAATCCTTTCGCGGCGTTGCGGCCCGTTTCGAGCGCCACACCTTGACCGCGCGGGGCTGGCGGCTGGTTTGCGCATCGGATGGCGGGGACCGCTGGCGCGATCTGCCGCCGGAGGCCTACCAACTGGAAGAAGCGGCAGAGGGCCTTCTTAGCCTGAACATTGCGGATACCGGCGCCAAGGCCCAAGCGCGGGACTACCGGCTGATCGCGGCGCCGGCCCGCGTCAGGAGATTGGGCCAGGGCGATGGCTCTCCGGCTCAGCAATTGAAAATCAAAAACGAAACGCGGCCCTGGTCCCTGTTTTCACTGCGGGAGGGCATCCGGCAGGATTGGCGTCCCGTCCGCGATTGGTCCCAAACAGCGGCGCGGGATCGCCATTTCCGAATCGAGCGGGGCGGTCATGTCCGCTTCGGTGACGGCGTTCGTGGGCGGATACCGCGCGCGGATGAAGCCCTCTACCAAATCATCAGGGATGACAGTTATTTCCGCTTGGGCCGCGGCACGGGCATTGCCTTCCAGAGTTTTTCCCTGCCGGGCGCGGGCATCCGAGAATTGGGGATCCAGAGCCGCCTCGGACGCGAGGACTGGCAGGATTGGACTCCGGTCGAAGACTTCTTTGCATCCGGCCCCCATGACGCGCACTACGCGCTGGACCGGGAGAACCAGGAGATTCGCTTCGGCAATGGCGTCCGGGGTCGGGCGCCCCGATTCGGCGAGGAGTTGCGCCTGGTTTCGCTCGTGTTGTCCGGAGAAAATCCCGATCCGCCCCGGCGAACAGACCTGATCGCGGACCCTGGTTCCGGATTGCCCGCGCTTACCTTTGTCATCACCCGCGGGACGCCCGGCGTCCGCCAAGAAACCCTGGACGAGGCGATCAAACGGGTGCGCCGCGAACTGGATACCCCAACCCGGGCCGTCACCCTCGAGGATCATGAATTCCTGGCCCGCGCAACGCCGGGCCTCCGCGTGGCGGCGGCCGCCGCCTTCCCGGTTCGGGAAAACGGCGCGCATGTGGTCCACCTGGCGGTTCTGCCCCACAGCATCAACCCCGAGCGCCTTCCGCGTCCCCTGCCTACCGCCCGGTTCATGAGGCTGGTTTCCCGCCAATTGGAGCGCCACCGCTTGTTGACTTCGCGAATCCGAGTGGTCCCGCCGCGTTATGTCCGTTTCAGTATCTGGCTTCGGGTGCGGCTCGCCAGCAACCGCGATCCCCAACGCGTGGAGCATGCGATCCGGGAGAAACTCGCGCAATCCTTCGCGCTTTGGCCATGCGTGGAGGCTGGAGACCGGGCGCGCGCGGCCTTTGGACGGCCGATTCGATGCGCCCAAATCTACCAATGGACCCGCGCGATCGAGGGAGTTTCCAAGGTTTTCCAGGTAGGCCTTCGACAATGCGGAGAGGATGGGTTCTTGCCTATCGAGGGTGACTACCTTCCCGCGCCCGACACCATTCCCTGGTGCGGCCACGACGATATCCATGTCGCCCACGGGGCCGCCGATTCGGGTGGTGGCGCATGAGTCTTACCTGCTGCGTCCCGGCAAATCCAACCTTCGCGATTCTCGATTTCACGCGCCCGCTCGCCGGCGTTCAGCGAGGAACGGTTCTCCATGAGCGGGGCCTTTGCCTGCGAGGCCGCTTGGGCAAGGCGCGGGAAACCCGCCAATTGGTTTCCTTCATGTCCTTCCGCCAAGGGGATTTCGACGCCTCCCCGGGATGCTGCGGCCAACTGTTCCTCGTGGACCGGCCGCGCGCCCGCGTATTGGCTCTCGATCTGGAGACCAACCTCACCTCGCGATGGTTACCCCTCAAGGGCGGATTCACCAAGCCTCACGCGATCGCGGTCACGGACAACCGCCTGTACCTGATCGATGCGGACGGCCCCTTCCTGCGAGGATACGATCTCCGCACCCGCCGGCCGCTGCGGACCCACGCGCTTGCCGGCTACCAGCCGGAGCTTCTGGCCGCCGGCCAAGACGGCGTCCTTTACCTGGCGCGGGCCAGGGATGAACATGTCACCCGCATGGACGCCCATGGCAAGACCTTCAATATCGGCAGCGGTTGGCTGGCCGGATACCATATTCGTTCCCTTCACCTGGACCGGGCGGCCAATCTCCACGTGTTCGCGGACAACGGGGTGCAACAAAAGCTGTTGCGATTCCGGCCCGACGGCGGGTTTTCCGGCGCCAACCCCGTGTACCAGGACTACGTGCGGCTGGCCCCCGGCGCACGGGTGACCCACCTACATCTCACTCCCTCGGGCGAAGTATTCGGCGTCCTGGTCAAAAACCAACGCCGCCATCTGTTCCACGCCCTCGGGGAAGATCCCCAAATGGAGTTGCTGGACATCCCGATCAAGGGGCCGGTAGGCGGGCTGTTTTTCCTGGACGCCCGTCTGGTAATCCTGGACCGGGTTCGTTTCCACGGCAAGATTTTCAGCCGCATTCGCGGGCTCGAATTGCGGCCCCTTTTCACCCGAGGCGCTTGGTTCAGCCCTCCGCTGGACAGCGGCGGCGAGGACACCACCTGGCACAAGCTGTTATTGGAAGCCGCGCCCCACGACCAGACCCGCACCGAAATTTTTTACCATACGGGCAACGCGCCCCTTTCCGATCCGGAGGCGGGCGATATCGACTGGATAGGCCCCCTGCGCAATCCGAGCGATGCGCTCATCCAAGCGCCGCCGGGCCGTTTCCTCCAGTTGAAAATCCGGCTCACCGGTTTCCATGGGCACACCCCGCTGTTGCGGCGTTTGCGCGTGTATTTCCCACGCCATTCCTGGCTGGCCTACCTTCCCGCGGTCTACAGCGAGGCCATGCCCCGTGACCGTTTTCCCGAGCGCTTTTTGGCGATTTTCCAAACCCTGTTCGAGGAGATGGAGGACCGAATCGACAACCTGCCGGCCTGGCTGGACCGGGAAGGCGCGCCCGCGGAAGCTCTACCCGCGCTCGCGGGCTGGCTGGACCTGGATCCGGCCGACCGCCTCGATGAGGCCGCACTGCGCGAGGAGATCCGATTGGCGCCCCATTGCCAGCGGCTGCGCGGCACCCGCCGCGGTTTGGAGCAACGGCTTGCCAGGCTGCTCGCCGACCGCGCTTCCGGCGCGCGGCCTTCCTATCTCAGACGCGCGCTAATTGTGGAGAAGCACCAACTGCAAGCGCTCGCCGACGAGCCATTCCAGGAGCGGATCGACGCCTATTACGGCTCCGGCCCTCATGGTTATTGCCTGCTCTTGGACCCGGTCCTTTTGGAGGACGGGGACATTTGGCCCCGGCTGCGGAAAATGGTGGACGCCGGCACGCCCGCCCATGCAAACGCGCATATCGAGGCGCTGGCGCGCGGAATCATCCAGGGCCGTCACGTGTACCTGGGCATCAACACCCACATTCAACCCACCCAGCATGCCATCGGCGTCAACACCGTTTTGAGGAGGTCTCCATGAAATATCAGGAAACCGGGATACCGGGTTTCGAGCGGCCCCGTTTTTTTCACGGCCAGTTGCTTACCTTGGAGGACTTCGAGCTCCTGTTGCAATATCCACGCGAAAAACTGCGCCTGCTCAACCGTTTCATCCACGGCGCGGGCATCGTCACCGGCCTCTGGCCCGAGCTGGTCCGCATCGACAGCCAGACCTGCCGTCTGGCGGTGCGGCTCACCCCGGGCATGGCCATCACCCCGGGCGGGGAAGAACTGGTGGTGACCAAGCCGCTTTCCCACGGTTTTGAGGGCCATTTCTGTGACGGGGTGTACTACCTTTACCTGGTTTACCGGGAAAGAGTGAAAAACAAGGTGCCCGGCATGCGGGCGGACGCCGAGCCGGATGAGAATGTGGCCTGCGATTACAGCCGGGTTTTGGAGGGTTACGGTCTGGAGTTGAGCGACCGTGCGCCGATCCAACCCAAGCGCTTGATTCAGGCCGAGCTTTTGCGGCGCCACCTGGCGGACCGGCCCTCCGCGGTGGAGTTACAGCGCCGGTTGGGTTTGGGCGACGATTTCCTGGACCAATTGGAAAGCGATCCGCGCGTCTTTATCGGCGCGGTGCGGTTCCACCGGGGACACGCGGAATTGGACGCTCAAACCACCATCGACCACCGCGCCACGCATCTTTCCTATCTGCAATTGGAGTCCCTGCTGCTGCATCATGTGAGCGAGGCAGAGAACCCCCATGGCGTGACCGCGGCCCAGGTCGGCGCAATCCGCTCCATTCAGGAGATCGGTCCCGCCACGAGCGGCCCCGAGGGCGCCGACATCCGCCTGGAAAGTCCCAACGATTCGCTGCGCATCCGCACCGAGGGTTGCCATCTCCAATTGGAGATTCGGCCTGGAAAACGGGTGCGGGATGTGGGAGAGAAACCCGACCCCGGTTTCTCCCACCGTTTCGCCCGCGAGGACCATGTCCACGCGCTTGCGCCGAATTCCGTGCATGGCCCGCATTTTGACCTGGAAGCCTGCTTCACCTCCTCCGACGGCAGCATCCGGTTCAGCGAGGGAGACGGCCCCATCGACCTGGTTGCCGTCATGCCGGAGGTCGGCAAACCCTATCGGGCGCTTTCGGGTTGGTGCTCGGTCCGGGCGCCGGGCCTCGGATTCGGCGAATCCCTATGGATCCAGCACGATTTCGGGCCCAAGGCGGTCGCCATCCAAACCGCCCTGGAGCATTTCGGCGAGGAGGGCAACGCCATTCATTTCGGCGACTTGGAGGCCTTTCCCAAGAACCGCATCCTGCCGGGACTGAGCAACGCGGCCAATTTGGGCGCGGTATTGGACGTGCGCAACCAACGCTTCAAGATATCCATCAAGAACAACAGCCTGCGCGCGCGCCATTTCACCGTGCGTTGGTGGGTGTTCGACTGCGAGCCCGTGGAAGCCGGCGATAAGACCCGCGAGAACTGGAGCGGCAGCGGGGTGGATTACTGAGGCAAGCTTCAAGCCTCAAGCTTCAAGCTACAAGCAGGAGACAGGGAGGTGTTCTTTGACCCATTTTTTTGATTCCAAAAACAGGCAGAAAAGCGGGGAAAACCCGGCGCGAGAACCCCCGGAACCCAAAGCGGTCGAGCCAGCCGCGAAAGAGTCCGTGGCGCGGGCTCATGTGGCCCAACTCCAGGCGACATTGGGCAACCGGGCCACTCATCAATTGCTGACCGGGGAGGCCGAAGCCCCGGAACCGATTCAACGCGCCGTCAATCGGACCGGCATCCCCGATCCGGTGCTGGCCAAGATGGAGAACCATTTCGGCCAGGATTTTTCCTCGGTAAAGGTGCATCCTTCCGAGCCGAGCGTCAAGGACGCGGGCGCGCTGGCCTATACCCAATCCGAGCACATCCATTTCGCGCCGGGCCAGTTCAAGCCGGAAAGCGACGCGGGCCAGACCCTGTTAGGACATGAATTGACCCATGTGGTGCAGCAGCGCGAGGGCCGGGCGCCGGTCACGGGCCAGTTGGCGGACGGAACCCCGGTCAACGACAACCCCGCGTTGGAACGCGAGGCTGACCGCGAGGGCGCGAACGCGGTACAAGCCAAACGCTCCCCATCCGGCCCCGCGTATCAGTCAAGCCCTCAAGGGGACGCCCTGCAATTCTTTCTCAAGCAGGACCAAAAGAAATTGCCGCTGAAAATCACGCATGGCGGCACCGTAACCACCAATCTCATCGATTATGGGGGTAAGGGAAAGGGCGCAAGTGTCACGGGCCCTGAAGGCACGATGACGGCAGCGGAAAATCTCAGTGCGGACAACGTGAAAGACAAACCGGGCGGACCCACCACCGATGGGGTGCGGACAATCGCAAGAGCGATGACCCAGCTCACCGACAAAAAATATATTGCCGGGCACCTGCTCAACAGCCATTTGGGAGGCGTAGGCGATCATGCCAAAAATATCACCGCCTTTTCCGCAAAAACCAATAGCCAGCACCTGCATTTCACCGAAAAGCATGTGAAACGGTATGTGAAGGAAGGCTTTTACGTCAATTACAAGATCGATGCTACCGAACGCGCAAAACCGACCAATCTGGCCAAGAAGGTGAAAACCGAGTGGCAGCGGCTCGATGACCAGGGCAAACCGGATCCCTCGGATCTACATAGCGCTGAATTCAACTGTGAACAGCACACCGCCCAACACGGCCAGGGAACCCTGACAGCCTCCATTCTCAAGGATGATCAGGCCCTGGCCACCTCCAGAAAGTTTGCCCAAAACGTGCTGAAAAGAGCGAAATTGGAGGTCGATGAAAAGACCCGGAATGCGATTCTCGATATCCTGACCGCCGCCGAATTCAAAGACGGCAAGCTCCAGGACATGCAGGAAACAAAGGACCAACTGGCCGAGCTCGAACTCGATAAACAGAAAATCCAGACCATTATGGGTTTGATTACGATACCCGCATAAATTCAAGATCACGGGGCATCCTCTGAGATCTCGTGGGAGAGAGGCAATGGCAGGATAAATCACATCAAAGGAACGGGATTGGCGGCCCCCGGCGGCCAAGAACCACCAACGGCCAGAAAAAGGCGAACGCCCCCAGCTCAAAAGGGAACCCTTCGAAATTCACCCTTAAAAACTCCTACGCCCATTTAAATCCAGGGAGAAGCAGATCATGCCCGACGCGGCCCGAATCTTGGACCCGGTACAGCACAAGGCCCCGCCCATGCTCACGCCCGGGCCCGGTTCGCTGAATGTCTTCATCGGCTCGAAACCCGCCTGGCGGGGGGTCATGGCCGCGGCGGCGGCCGCATTGAAGG
>JBGTRP010000420.1:0-6802 GCA_041940685.1 Acanthopleuribacteraceae bacterium | reverse complement strand
GAATTGCGTCCGTCCGAGGGGGCGACTTGGACGGGATTGAAACGTATTCGGGAGATCCCAGCGCCGGCCGGGTTTCGTCCGTCCGAGGGGGCGACTTGGACGGGATTGAAACGGCAAACAAAGCCCTATGGGATTTTCACATTCGTCCGTCCAAGGGAGCGATTTGGACAGGACGGAAACAGGATCATGGCCTTCCAAATTGTTGAAAACCAACCGTCCGGGAGGTCGTTTCGGCCAGGATGGAAACGTCCATTGGGCGGGAGAACCTTTGCCCTCTTATCTGTCCGGCCGATTCGTGGTTCGGACGTTTCCAAAACGATTTACGCAAAACGAAAGGAGAAGAAAATGGCGCTGAAAGGAATAGCCTCACGCAGACTCCTCCAAGTGGTTTGGTTCATGCTGCTTCACTGTGGCCCACCCGCGAATGACCGCGGGCCCAGGGATTCAAGCGAGGAGATCCAGGCTCTCCTCGATAGGGGAAAAGCCGAACGAATGGACATAAGGGTGCGGCATCGCTTCACCAAGGCACGAGATTACCTGGCGGCGGGCCAGTGGGATAAGGCGATTGCCGAGTTGCGCCAGGTACCGGCTACCCACCCCCGTTTCAACGAGGCGGAGGAACTCTTGGCCGAGGTTCTTCACAAGCAAGAAACCGCTCTCTGGCATCGGCGGTTGCTGCGCGCTCAAAAGCACTTCGAGGCAGAGCAATTCGGCCAGGCGAGGAAGGCTCTGGAACATTTCCCAGAGGATCATCCCAATGCCGCCCAAGCCCATAAACTCTGGGGCAAGGTGAAGACTCACTTCGAAATTCAGGAAAAACTTCGCCTGAGTGACTTTGTCAAACAGGAAAGTCTCCTCATAGAGGATCCCTCTCATATCGAAATCAACAAAGGGGTCGTCCAATCCCTGAACCTCATGCAAGGCAGGCTGCAACTGTTGAACCCCTCGGACAACCGGGTCAAGCCGGATATCATGATCCTGGCGCTCAACAGGGATGGCGTGATCCTCTGGGAACACGAGGAAAGCTGGCTTTGGAAGAGTCTGGATTATCAGGAAAAGGTGTCGATTGACCTGGAGGTTGCCCTCAAGTTTCCCGCGCGCGAATTGGCGTTTTCCCGTTGGGCGCGCCACGGCTGGGACATGACGCCCAGGTACCTGCTCTGTCTGGGATCCAAGGGCGGGCTGGAGCGTTTGAAAGAGGAGCTTAGGCGCGAATGGGAACATATGCGCGATCACCCGCTCGAGCTCAGCGTGGAATTCGATATCCGCGAGCAGTTGCCCGAGGCATTGGACTTTCAGCGGTTTGTGTTGCTGGGAACCCCGAAAAGCAATCTCGTCAAAGGCTTGGAATTCACGGCCGAAAAGGTTCGAATCCACTACATCAACCGCACCAGTATGCGCATCAAGCCCAAAATCCAAGGAGTTGTCTTCAACCGCGATGGGGTTATCATCGAATCTTTCCAAGACGAATGGTGGCTGAATTCTCTGGACCCGGAGGAGGAAGCCGTGGAATCCAAATCCCTGCAATTCTCGATTCCCAAGCGGCTGGAATTATCGCGCTGGGCCGGGGCGATTTACGATCTGGAACCACGATACGTCTACCTGGCCGACTCCAGCAGGGCTTTCGACGAATTGGTTGCCGAGGCTGAAAGCAGGGTCCGGGAACTTTATTCTGCAGCGGCGAAGAAAGAATAACCCGGTTTTGGGGGAGGTTTCGGTGAGCCAGAAGCCCATGGTCATTGCCTACGATATCAGCAGCCCGAAACGGCGCCGCAAAGTTCGAAAAATTCTTTACCGCTGGCGTTTCGACGGCCAGAAATCCGTGCATGAGTGCCGGTTGACCACCAAACAAGCAGAGGAATTGCTGCTTCAAATCGGTCCTTTGCTGAATCCAGCTACAGACTGTCTTTTAATGGCATGGGTGGATGCTACCAGAGAGGTACTCTACGGCGGATCGAAACCCGCGAGCGCCAAATCATTTCGTTGGATTACGAGGAAATGACATGAAACGCAGAATCGGTTGGTATGTGCTGGCCTACGACATCTCCGATCCCAAACGCCTGAGGAAAGTACATACCTACCTGAAGGCGCGCGGATTACCCGTGCAGCGATCGGTTTTCCTGATTCAAACGGACCTTCGCCAGATCCGCCGCTGGTTAAACCACCTCAAGAAACTGATCCATGCCAAGAAGGATGACCTCCGGGCCTACCCGGTCGGGGACCCGACCGGCATTTGGATGGTCGGTTCCAAAATCGAGGCGACCTTTCCACCCGGTAAACGATCCGTGAAAGGGAAGGGGAAAATCCTGGGGAACCTTTGGAAGTGGGTACGGAGGAAAAGCTGATGTGGAAAGACATGCTGGTAGTTGTCGAGCATAGCAAAGCCAGCTTAGATATCGAGTCCGGGAGCTTACGGCTGCGCATGCCCGACCAACCCTTACAGCGAATTCCACTTCGGTTGGTGGGTTTACTGGTGATCATTGGGAACCTTACCGTTTCTTGTAAGGTTTGGCGCAACCTCTCGGTCCATCACATTCCCACCGTGCTTTTCCCCGCGCGGGGCCCCATGGCGGCGACCTGGCTGGGCGCGGGATTGTCGCTGTCCATGTGGCATCGAGTTCGCCAGCATTCGGCTGCATCGAGAGCAAAAAGGCGGCTGGAAATCGCCGGCAAAATACTGCTTGGCAAGCTAGAGGCTCAAAAGGCATTGGCCGGTCTTTGGCTTACCCAAATGGAGCAGCGGGAAATGCCCGGGTCCAAACGTACGAGGGTCGCCATGGAGAAAGTTCGAGAGGTTTTGGCCCAACGATGCCGCCAGCTCTCCAAAATCTCGAACCTGGAGGAATTGCGGGGCGTGGAAGGCCGGGCCGCGGTAACCTGGTTCCAAGCATTCGCACGGCTCGTTCAACCCGAATGGAAATTCACGGGAAGAAACCGGCGACCCCCGCGAGATCCGGTAAACGCGCTCCTTTCGCTAGGGTATACGCTTCTAACCCACGAAACCTGCCGCTGGCTGTTAAGCCATGGACTGGACCCATCGGTCGGTTTCCTTCACGCGGAGTCTCCGAATCGGCCCACCCTGGCCCTGGATCTGGTAGAGCCCCTGCGCCCCGGCGTGGACGCCATGGTCCTTCATTTGGTTCAGGGCTCCATGAAACCCAGCCACTTTTCAAATAAGAAAGAGGAGGGATGCCGCCTGAAGAAAGCGGGCCGGGCGATCTTTTTTCAAACCTGGTCCACTTGGCGTGAGGCCTGGCCGCTTTTACACCCCCAGTCGCCAGGAAGTTCCGCTTCTGGAAGAGCCTTTCCCACCCTGAATGCGGTTTCGGAAAGCCAATTCGGCTACCCAACCTTGCCACTGCGGCAGTATGCCCGAAAAATTTCGCTGGCTCTCATTCATGAGTTGAAGAGCGGGGATGGAGCCTCATGGGAAAAATTTTAGAAAAAGCCCTGACGCCGGACAGCCTAAATCAAGCCTGGCGAAAATTGCGGCGCGACCACGCCGAATGGCTGCCCGGCCTTTCCCGCGAGGAGATGGAATGGAACTTTGTCTTCCACGTCATGACATTGGTGGAAGAACTGCGGCGGGGAACCTATCGTCCGGAAAGAATTCGCCAGTTCACCGTGGCCAAGCCCGATGGCTCCAACCGAATCATCAGCGCCTTCTATTTGCGGGACAAGCTCGCTCAGCGAGCGGTATTGCATGGTCTCGCGCCCTTGGGAGAAGCCATATTCCACCCGGACAGCTTTGGCTACCGGCCGGGGCGCAACACGGACATGGCCTGCGCCAGGGCAAACATGTACATTCGCTGTGGCGGCCATTGGTTGCTGGACGCCGACATCCGGAAATTTTTTGAGACGATTCCCCATGGCCAGCTCACCAAGTTGATCGGCCGTCGAGTCCCTGACCGCGCGGTTCGCCGCCTGGTGAATGGTTGGCTGGAGGCCGGCAGCCCGCGCACGGGGTGGCTGCGCGCGCGAAGGGGCCTTCCACAGGGAGCTGTTCTCAGCCCCTTTTTATGCAATATCTATTTGCATGAGCTGGATCGGGCCATCACGGCGGCAAATTTGCCATTTGTGCGTTTTGCCGATGATTTTCTGGTGTTCACGCCGAATCGTGAGGCCGCGGAGAAAGCACGGGAATTTGTGGCCAAAACCCTGGAAGCATGGGGACTTCAATTGCACCTGGAGAAGACCAGGGTGGTTCCCGCCGGACCGGAGGTGGTTTTTCTGGGAAAGAGACTCTGCAGGCCACCACCGCCAAACCAGGTTCCCCATCGAGGAGTGAAACACGCCGGGTGATGAATATTTTCGCAAATTCTCTAAACCCACTAAATTCACTTTCGTGAGTGGATTTTGAAAGATGTCAGCCCAAAAAGCTAATTTTTTTGGGGTCTCAGAAACCCTCCATTTGCTGAAGCCGCCCGGTTGAGGGAGCCAACTGCAAAAATCTTTTCAAACCAACGCATTACAACAAAAGGAGAGGTCAAAATTTTTCACGCAACAGGGCAAATTTACCCGAGAAAAAAAGCTAAATCAAAACGCGCCATTTTGGTGTGGCTTGAGAATCAGGCCTAAGCCATTGTCTATCAATGGTTTGGCCAAATCGCGCCAGAGTCCGTCCAAGGGGGCGACTTGGACGGGATTGAAACAATATCGCGATAACCATGTTCAAAAATTTGAAACGTCCGTCCAAGGGGGCGACTTGGACGGGATTGAAACCCCCCAAAGTGAACCACATGCACCCAATGATTGCTGTCCGTCCAAGGGGGCGACTTGGACGGGATTGAAACTTTGCCTCTGCCTCGGTGAGCGTCGCGGACGGGAAGTCCGTCCAAGGGGGCGACTTGGACGGGATTGAAACAAAGAACAACTGCCGCAGTGTGGTAGCGTTTGGTCCGTCCAAGGGGGCGACTTGGACGGGATTGAAACATCAGCACAGCTTTCCATCCGAAGGTTTTCAGCGCCCGACCGGGGAGTGCTTCGGATGAGGTTGAATCGGGGAAAGGCAACAGTTTTTGGCACCGCTCCAGGAGCCCCAATGGAATACTCAGGAGGCGGGCGCCAAGAGTGTTCTTCGCAACGTGAAATCTGAAGGAATTTGGGCAAGTCTCCAGCTTGACGAACCGATCGCATTGGCCGGGGACCCTTTGCGGCCGGCTTCCGATCCGGCCCACGCTAACGAGTCCTGGAGATGCGAATCGCGGCCTTATCTTCTGGCAATGGGAAGCCGCCGGCATCCCACGAAGAATAGAGATGAGGAACTGCGTTCGGTACTTGCAGACCTTTGATATGTTTCCACTGGAAAAGGCCGCTTTGGCGCTCCAATTCGCGACACAAAATAAAAATTTCAGTTGCCCAGGCGGAAAAGGGTCGCCGAGTAGCCGTCGGCTAGGCGTTCTTAGCACAAATGGCCGATTGCAAGTTGGGGATCGGTTTTACTGCGGCAAATCTTCCATCCATTTTGAGCTAACGCAAGCAAATTAAGGGGCGACCATGATCCTTACGAAGGGTGTATGGCCCGCGAGCAAACGCTTTTGTCGAAATAGTAGCCCGCTTTATGAGATGGATGGATTGTTTGCCAAATACCCCACCAGAATAGGGAAACCGAAAGCCCGTAAACGGTGAGAAAAGTGATCGGAATGTCCCTATCTCGGGTTCAGTCGAATCGCTTGATTTGCATTGTGCAGACTTACCCAGAGGGAATTGTCCGAGATGCGGGTACCTACGATGATCAGTACGAAGTAATTTAACTCATGCTTGGAGCATAAAAACGACGCCTGCATCGAAACCAAATCGAGGGTAGAGGGAGACGGTTTGTTTACCGGATGGGTATGCCATTCGCCGATATAATGCAGCCCCAACGGAAATCTTTGTTCGATAAGCTTTCTACGCAATTGGGAGCAGGGAATGAATCCATGCCTTTCGCGTTTATCCTCGTTCGTGGGCAGCGTTGCCTCCACCACCAAAACCCTGGGAAGGAAATATTGGGCAAAAAGCAAGCCTCCCGCTTCAGTTTTTTGTCCGGTTTGCCGGTACTGGTGAAAGGTCCGAAGAACTGGAGGATGAAGTTCGAGAACCTGTTGAGAATCTGGAATTTTGTATCGCATGGGGAAACTCAGGCGCATACACGGCAAATCTCGGATATTGGCAAAGTGGTTGAGTACATTCTCGAATACCCCTTCTGGTTGATTTTTTTACGCCAGACGCCGGTAACCACCGCTTTGGACCGCGAGAAATGGTCTGCATCACTCACCCATGTGGTTAACTCGGATTTCTGAGGCTGCTGCCTGAGGCACTGCAATGCTTTTTTAGAAATCATAGCCGCCACGGGGAAAAGACCGGTGAGGCCATATTGCTGGTATTGAGCACAGCCTCCCGGCTCCCGCATGAGGGTCTTATCTGAAAATTCAGCGACCTTGGATTTAAAATGACCCAACTCGTCAATGTAACATCCACAGCATGCGCTTGCCTTTACACTCCGTAGACAATGGCCAGCCACCGCAAAGGGCTCGAGCCATCCAAAAAGAATGTTTGGTAGCGTGGTGTGCCTCGACAAATCGTTTAAGGGTCTTTCACATCGCCAATCGCCCGTGGTGGTAATTACGAGGTCGTACCGATCAAATGAGATATCCCCTTCACGAAGGGCATCCCGCCAGTCCTTGGCAATCCCATTCACCCGCAGGTGGGGCATTTGTTTCCTAAGGAATATGGCAAGCGCTTCGGCTTTCATCTGACCTACCGATTCCGCGCCGAGGATGTGTCGCCCTAAATTTGACCAAGCCAAATGATCGTTATCGAG
>JBGTRP010000419.1:0-6814 GCA_041940685.1 Acanthopleuribacteraceae bacterium | reverse complement strand
TCAGCCGGGTTCCAGCCGTCGGGAGGCGGGAATCCTGGGTGGGTTGATAGGACCGGGTGACCCTCGCGGTCTCGGTGTCGGGCTCCGGCAGGGATTTCGGCGCGAGCCTCCGGAGTTCCGTCTCGTCGGCGAGTTCCTTTGCGCGTTGCCGCGCCCGTTCCGTCAACCCGCCGAAGGCCGTGGCCTGGAGTTTCCAAGCAACCCGGCGTACCAGCCAGGATTTGTTGTGGGTGTTGGGCGCCTCGCGGAATAGGTCTCGGTACCGGTCCCGGAGCTCATGCACCGTGAGGTTGCCGAGGTTGTCGATTTCCTGGGTGAGATCCATTAGATCCCCCTTTCTCTGAAAGTCTGCGGGCGTCAACCCGCGTGGACCATGACCGCTCTTGGGGGCCCAAAAAGCCAGTGGTTTCTCGGTCAACCCGACACTTATTCCAATGAATCGGCAAACCGTTTTTTCTTAAGAGTATTTCTCCGTCCGGCCAATCTGTAGATCGACCTAAACCCATTGGGAATAAACGGAAAAGTTCCTTCTTTCAACTTGCCTTCAGCGGAACCCCGAGCCAACATGGCAGCGGCTTCTCAGCCATTGTGAAAAGCTACAAGGAGGCAGTGGAATGGAGCGGTATCCTGTTGGTATTTTTGCGCATGGAACCTGGAAACGTGGGGGCCGCCATCACGATGCGTATTGCCAAGGCTACCGTTCGGTAGAGGAAGCCTACCTCTGGGGCCGAATGTTCGACGTAAATTGGGGTTTTCCGCTCTTGGAACTACACTCGAGCTTGACTTATGGAACCGGCACCCGGGATATCCGATCGGATTTGGAACACGCCGTGCGGATTTTCCGGGATTTCGGATCGGCTGTGTCCACCGAATGCCTTCCCAAGAACGGTGGCTGGATACCCGGAGACTTCATGATCTTCGAGGACCCGGCGGAACGGCTCCAGGCCTTGGACCAACTGGAGGGGTTCCGGCCCGAGGACCCCAAATGCCTGTTCCAGCGGGTCCTCTTTCCTGTCCAATTGACAAAAACGGATCAGTGGCGTCTTGCCTGGGTGTATTCCTTCCACGCGAACCGCGTCACAGGTTTGCGGAAACGGCGGATCATCCTATGGCAGGAAAGCTGAGAATGTAGGGTTTCAAAGTCACAAAGATTGGGATAATCTTTGAGGCATGGGGAAAAAGCGGGCAAAGTCAAAGGCTTCGGGTGTTTCTTTGTCTCCGGAACGCTATGAGAAAATCCTTTTGATTTTGTTGGAGGCCTTGGAAGCCGCAAAAGAAGGCCAATCCATCTATTGGGATTTAGGCCCAGGGGAACGGCCTCAAAAAATAAGTGCCGAGTTCCTGCACGTCGCCAAGCAAGAGAAAATTTCCCTTCTGATCCGCAGGGGTTCCAAATCTTTAAATCTGATTTTTCCAGACCTTAAGAAAGGCCCGACTGGATTCCGTGTCCGGGGCAAAGATGGACAGATGCTCGCCGAAGGAACCGAAGATATATCAACCCTTTAAAGGGTTCCAATAGCTGGAGAAGTTTTACCAACACAGGATACAGGAGGTCGAGGCTTTTTCAGCGTGAGGTTCCTGATTTTTCTCGTTTGTAAAATGGATGCTTCACCAGGGGGAGGGATTTTCCCAGATCCCCAATTGGTTCCCTGCACTCATGGTAAGGGCAATTGCGGACAATGCTTTTTGAGTAGAAGAAAATCCTTAGGCGTTGGTTGCCATCAAGCCTCGTCAATTTCCTATGGGGCTCGCTTGGGGCGCATATCAATCACATTTCCCTTCGCTGGCTTCCTCCCAAACACTTGCCCTATTTGCTGATCAATCAGAATGGCGAACGCATCATCTTTGTGTTGTCTATTGTGGAACCCCTTCTCATCCAATTCGCAATATTCACCCAAAAATCCAACGACAGAAACAGGGTTGCGCTGCTCAAGTTCTACGTAAACCTGAAGGGTTTTCAAGGTCTCCCCCGCTTTTTCGGGCATGGGTTTGCCTTCGAAAATAACTCTTCTGTATTTAGCTTGAGAAATTCGCGCGACTGTGTCGCCATCAAATAGAAAAAACCAGATCGTTCTCCCCATTCCACCCTTCCTTCTCGAAGTAGCGTCTACCAGAGAATTGATCTTTCATTTTTACCAAGCCTAACTTCCTTCTATTGGTAGGGCAAGGAAATGGATAAAGGAAATTTCGTCGGCCAAACGGTGAGTGTGCGAGTGAAAATCCTCCTTCCGATCCTTAGGGGAGGATCAATCGAAGGCTTGCGTCCTGGGAACCTTACCGGCAGAGGCACTCTGGCTCTTGGAGTTGGATATAGGCAGAGCGTTTCGGAGTTTCCGGAAAGCCACAATCTGAAGCATGTCCGACCGAGTATGGGTCTCCTCGAAAATTTTTTCCCCACACTTGAGAGCTTGAGCGTTTATAGCAGGCCAAAATTCCTCCCCACAGAATTGAAAAGAAGCCTTAATGGCATCCGGCGCATTCGGCTAGCAAATTGGGCGTGACCGGATTCCGGCTGCCTGGGAGACTATGAGAGCGTCGGAGAACAACCTACGCGTAGCGTCCTTTGTCCTCGGGAATGGTTGGCGTAGAATAGGTCTCATGATTTTAGAGCTTGCTTGATTTTTTCTCCCCACATACAGCTACCGGAGCGTTTACAGCCAGGGAGCGGAAGGGCATTATGAAAGCTATTCCGCCTAGGTGTATCACCAAGGAGGAGTGGTTCCAATTTTTCAAGACTGAATTGGTGGCTTCTGTATACTGTCCCAAGCCAACATTTTTACAAATTATGACAAGCCCAATTTCCTAATGGAAAGCGGCATACACATAAAGTTTCCCACTGTCATTGTAATTTCCGGCACCGGAGACCGTGAACCCGTCGCTATCAAGGGTCAGGATACACATGTCGTTATAATTATTGTCATGATGAGAATTGTTGCCGATATCCTGATCGGTTTTAAAACATTCTGTATCGAGGTTATGAGTTGCCGGCCATAATATGACAAAGTTGGGTTGAAAGCCCAGACCAAGAATGGTTTGCGTTGCGGCTCCATCGCCAACATACGTCCCTGTTTTGAGCATGCTTTTTTTGGCAACTTCCGTATCGACGTAAAGCTTCGTGGTGACATGTGAATTGGACGTTGGGTCTGCTGCGATAATATTGCCGTTGACTTCCAGCCTTTCGTTCGGGCTAGTCGTACCGAGCCCCACATTTAAATTGGTTCCATCAACAAATATTGCGGATCCGGAATTGGCAGGTGTCGTCAGGTCATTCATGAAAAAATCGAAGGACCCTGTCGTATCCAATTGGCCTACAAACCATTCTCGATCACCCATTCGGAAATTGATATCGGCGCGAGTGCCATCGAAAGTTTCAATCTTCAGGGCCCTTCTGGTGCTATCCGCCACCAATCGTAGGGTACGCGAAGGATCAGCAGTAGTGCCGATACCGGCACTGCCACTGGTTTGCAAAAATTCATCATCGAAGTCAAGCGTTCCCCCACTGGCCGTAATCGAATCGGTGGTGCCATCGATCACAATCGAATTGTCGCTGGTGATTGTCCCGCTGGCGTGGATATTGCCGCCGACATCGAGCTTCTCTCCCGGGGTGGGGGTTCCGATGCCAACTCTCAAATTGGATCCGTCAAAAAACAGCGCGGAACCTGAATTGGCAGGTGTCGTCAAGTCGTTCATAAAAAAATCGAAGGACCCTGCTGGATCCTTCTGGCCCACAAACCATTCGCGATCACCCATGCGAAAATTGATGTCAGCGCGGGTTCCGTCGATGCTTTCAATCTTCAAGGCTCTTCTGGTACTATCCGCCGCCAATCGTAGGGTACGCGAAGGATCAACGGCAATGCCGATACCGACATTTCCACTGGTTTGCAAAAATTCATCATCGAAATCGAGAATACCTCCACTGGCCGTAATCGAATCGTTGGTGCCGTCAATCCTCACTGAATTGCCACTGGAGAGGGTGCCCGTGGCGTGGATGTTGCCCGCTACGTCGAGCCGCTCACCCGGCGTGACAGTGCCAATTCCGACACGATTCATCGAGGCATCAATAAAAAAAGTACCTGCATCAAATTCCAAATCGGCATTGTTGGTATCTTGGTCGAAAGTGGTAAAGGCATCTATGGTCAGCATATCATCCAACTTATCAAAATCCAGGGCTTCCCCCGACCATTCTCCATTCGGGCCGATTACGGTGCCATAACCCGAAATGCTGTAGCTAGTACCCTGGATGTCCAAATCCGCAAGGTTCCCCGCCAGGAAATTGGCGATCTGAGCCAGATAGGCGGCATCCACCCCAGGAATCATTCCGGTCAGCACCTTTTCCAGGGCCCTGTTGTCCGGTCCGAGCCTGACCCGGTCCCGCCGTGGTTTAATGGTCAAGGGGCTATCATCGAGTTCCTCTCCCGCATGGTAAAGGCGTACCCAACTCATGCCGCGATTGGAGATCTCCTGGGGAACGGGATTTCCGGCTGCACCCAAAAAAAGAACCGGAGTGCCGCCGATCCACCAAACCTTTTCGGCCGGTTCCCAAAACAGGACTGGGCCTTGCGGTGATTCCAAAAAGGCGACCTCGATCCAAATGTCTCCGCCCTGGACCCACCCCTGATCTTCAGCGATGCTAGGATCTAGGATCAAAGGCACCACGACCGTTCCAATGGGAAGGGCCTCCTTGCTTTGCTGGGCAAGCGACACGATTGGAACACACAAATAGAACATCAGAGCAAACATGTCTTTCATACAACAACCTCCATCAGGGCTCGCCACAGTCGACGAGTTTGGCGATATCGAGAACGTCGATGGAGCCCTCGGGATCAGCCAAGTCATAGGCCGGCACCATTGTTCGCCACGATGCAACCGCGATCAGGAACTCGAGATTGAAATCGACCGAGATAGTGACTGGGCATGTGAGGGGGATAGGCCCGTCACACCAAAGGCTTGTGGCTTGAATGCCGATCGGTCCGGGAGCATCTTCACCAACCACTCGGGAGCCCAGGGAGGATGTAGCCAGGTCCAGGCTGAGCGTAACAGTACCGGCGGCTCCACATAAAAGAAGCTTCCCAACATGATAGCTTGCGTTCGGCGCCATAGGGTCTCCCACAACACCCACCAGAATGACCCTATCGGTGGCAGCAACTAGGTCCCCCCTGGTCGTCAGGAAGTACCATTCCAGGTTGGGATCGGTACCTGGCTGCGCCGAGGCAAAAACTTCGGAACGGTCCATCTCGAATGCCAATACAAAAGCATTGAGGCCCGCCTCACCACCATTGCCGACCAAACCTGTTACGTCCACGAATACATCCACAGTGGGGCATAAGCCGTCACAGTCGGGCCCTCCTGGAACAAGTTCAACGGTTGCAAGGTCCGTGATGCCTGTTTGGGCAAAGGCCCAACCCCCGAAGGTAAGGAGCAGTGCTGAGGTAATCGTCCGAAAAACCTTATGCATAACTTGCAGGTTGGGATCATGTTTTCCGAAATTCATGATCTAACCTGTATTTTTTTCATTTCAATTCTCCCTTATATCTATATATGCAGAAAATTCTGAATGAAAGGATCAGGTTTCATAAGCATTAAGAAGAATATCGACTTTGTACGGCCTTGTTGAACGAATCGGCTAGACCGGCATGCCACACCAAAGGGCGAGTTTGAACCTAAGCCATTTCCTCTGTGATTGGCATCCTAAACCCTACATCCAATTCAACAATTTCAACTCTATGACCGCCTCTATTTCCAGGTTTTCAATGCTTATGCGAATTACGAAGCAAAGAGGTTATGAGATCTGGGAACCAGAATTGGGTGGTCGAAAAACTTGGTCGACCAGTGCGTAGCAACTGCGCGGGCATGCGTGAAAGCTGGGGTAGCGAAGAGCCTATCGCTGAAGCGCTCCGGCTCTCGGAGTCGGACATACGCGGAGCGTTTCGGAGTTTCCAGAAAGCCTCGATCTGAGACCGGAACCACCAAGCTGAGGCCTTCCAACAGTTTTTCCCCACACTTTAGCGTTTGAGCGTTTATAGCCAGCCAAAATTTCTCCTCACAGTTTGGAGAGGAAGTGTTTATGGCTTTCGGGCCTTTCATCGCTCAAATTTGGCGTGACCTGCATCAGCCTACCGGAGACACCAAGAGGCCGCCGAAGCAAAACCTACGCGGAGCACCTTCCATTCTCTAGAGCCGTTGCCGCAGAACAGGTTCCAAGGTTTTAGCCCAACGGCATTTTCTCCTCACATTCAGCACCCGAATCGTTTATGGCCAGAGGGTGGAAGCCCTTTATGAAAGCCATTCCACCTGGGTAGTTCGGGGAGGCCAAAAAGGGGGTGTTGGAAGGTGTTCAAAATCGATCAAAAACGGCCAAAAACACATCAAAATCCACTAGTTTTCAAAAATGAGCGACCGAAGAAACCCGTTGGCACAAGTGAGTTTAGGCTGGTTTCCACATCATCAAACCGTTGTAAATTTACTTTGTGGGGGAATCCTTAGAAAACAAAAGAAGCGTTTATGGCTCGCGAGGCTTCAGACTCGCAAAATGGGCGTAGCAGACATCCGGCTACCCGGAAGACCATGAGGCCGTCGGTGTGCCACCCACGCGGGGCGTTCTCTATCCTCGGAAACCCTTGGTATGGAACGCATCTAGAGATTTTTGTCTACCCCACATTTCTCCCCACAGATTGCATACCGATCGTTTATGCCTGAGCCTGGAATTGCTATATGAAAGCCATTCCACCAGGGTGGTTCGGAGATGTCGAAATCGGGAGTGAAATAGGGCTCCAATTTGCATCAAAAACCTGCCAAAAGCTGCCAAATATCCGTC
>JBGTRP010000418.1:0-6818 GCA_041940685.1 Acanthopleuribacteraceae bacterium | reverse complement strand
TTTCCCCACAAATCTTGGAGCGGCGGGTTTCAATCATCCCCCTGCTCGGGCCACGGGGCAATCAGCGGACCAGGCCCGTTCATGGCTAGGTTGGGGAGGCCCGAACGGAAATTTTCGCTTAGACGAGACCACGGGTTTGATCGACAATTTCGGCGAAAAGTTCCCCAAGCGGATATGGAAGCGGGAGTTGGGAGATGGCTATTCGACTATCGTGGCGAAGTCGGGGCGCCTTTACACCCAATATCGTGTCGATGACCGGGAATTCATTATTGCGCTTGATAGCGAAACCGGCCGTACCCTTTGGCAAAAGGGTTACCCTGTCAATTATTACGACAACATGGACCTCAAATACGGAAAAGGTCCGAATGCCTCGCCCTTGATTCTGGGCAACCACTTGTTCACGATCAGTATTGCCGGTCATTTGCGGTGTTCAGAACTTGACTCGGGAAACATGATTTGGAACTTGGATCTGCATCAGCGTTATGGCCGCCAACAACGCAAGGAAGAATACGGTTATTCCACGAGTCCCATTGCGCACGAGGGCCGATTAATTGTTTTGGTGGGGGGTGATAAGCATGGCGTCATCGCCTTGAATCCCAAGGATGGCTCTCAAGTTTGGGGAAGTCCGCCTTCGCGCGTGAGTTATGCGCAGCCAACGAAGATTCGAGTCGGCAAACTGGATCAGCTTGTTTTTTTCTCACCGGAAGAGGTGGTTGGCGTGGACCTTCGCAACGGGCAATTTGCCTGGCGTTACCCGGTACGATGTTTCACAGAAAACAATCTCACGCCGGCGCTGCAATTGGACGGTCGGCACCTCTGGGCGGCTTCGCAACTGGATGGCGGTTCACGGGTGTTGAAATTGCCGGTGGAAGGGACCGGTCGGAAACCCGAACTCGTTTGGGAGTCAGAGACGATTCGGCAGGCGCATTGGAACTCGTTGGTGATCGGCGATTATATTTACGGCTCTTTCGGAGGCAACAGCAATTCTTTCCTGGGAGGGTTGAATTGGCGCACCGGGCAATTCGCCTGGCGCACACGAGGGTTTCACCTGGCCAAAGGCGTCTTTGCCGACGGGAAATATTATTTTACGGATGAGAACGGACAGTTAGTAATCGCACGATTCTCACCAAGCGGTTGTGAAATCCTCGATGCCTACCAATTGTTGTTCCGCGTTTCCTGGACCACGCCCACGCTTGTGGGAACCCAATTATTCATGCGTGATCGGAAACATATCCTCGCGGTTGAGTTGCGCGCCGATGTGGCAAAGGATGATGGCCTCGGCAAAAAAACTCGATAGATTTGGCTTCCGGAACCTCGTTGATACTCACGAATGCCCATTTCGGCAGAGTACCGGGCCTTGGGATTCGGCAATCACCAAAGACACCGCGCCCGCTCGGAATCGGTGCTTGACCAGGTGAATGCAGAGATTGGGAAACTACTGAGAAAAAAGTGACGGCCGTTGGTTCAGGCAGGCCTTACCGGGGCGATTGGATCGCCTACATTCGGTCAGTACAAAGGTCCTTGACTTGTTCGGAACAGGTGAATACGGGGAGCACTTTCATTTTGACTAAGCTACCGATCTCCCCGGTTCAATGAATTGAAGAAAATTGTCGCATTTCGCACATTCTCAGAGTGATAAAGCAGACATTGATGGGCCAGGTGGGTCTGTTAGCTTTTTTGGACCGGTTCGCCGGTAAATCCAACTAAGGAGCTTTCCATGATTAAGAAAGTTCAACAACGTCGCTGGGAAAAAGCCCTGGCGCCCAACGCCAATCACCACACCCATCAGGTTGGTGATATTGCCTCACGTATTGCTTGGCCTAACTAAGCACTCGTGTGTGAATTAGGTAGCCGGATCGCTCCGGCCACCTAACCCTCCAGCCCCGTGCGGGGAAACCCGCACGGGGCAACATGCATTGTAACCGTTTTGCCAGGATTTTTGGAGGATTCATGACCGTCCTTTCACCTCAGACGGTGTTCCCTTTGTACAACACCGCCGATCTTCGCCCCCTTCGTGAACAGGAAACGCTTCTTATCGCGCCGGATGGGCAAATGTATGAGATTTCAGCGCCTCCTCATATCGTTGGACGGTTCCTATCGCGTTGCGACGGCAACCGCTCTTCGGAAGATCTGCTTGCGGAAACGGACGACCCCAAGGGCTGGCTTGAGGTCCTTGAACTTTTGCTGGAAAGCCGATGCCTCCTGCCCAAACCCGTCGAGGCTTCTGAACCCATTGCGGTTAATCTTCACATTTACTCGGAAGAACCTTTCAATGCCGGTTTCGAGAACGCCTTTGCTCTCCGCCGGTACGCTACTCGGGAAAGTCTGCGAGACATCCTGGCGACCCTGGAGCCGAAAACCGATGTCGTCCTGGTCCAGACCCGCTTTTTCGAGAAGGATTTCTTCTTAGATGTTGACCGGCGCTGCGCAGAACTCGGCCTTCGTTGGGTATCTCTTCATCTGGATTGCGGCCGCGCCTGGCTCGGTCCTGCCGTGGTGCCTGGACGAACCGCTGACTATCGGGACCTTTTCGATCGGCGGATGTGTTGCTCGGACAGCGAGGAACTGTTCGCCGCGGAGAGCAGTCTTCCCATTCTTGGAGAAGGCCTGGGTCCGGCGCTCCCATCCGCCGCCGAAATTGCCTGGGTGGAAGCCCTGTTCGCAACCGAAGTAAACCACTGGCTACGGGGCGGGTCCTGCCGTTTGCTCAGCGCGGAACTAGAAGCAGATCCGGCATCCATGTCCACGGAGATCCGGCCATTTTTGCCGATGCCTCATCGTAGGCTCAACGGCGAGTTTCTTTGTTCGGTCGCGGCCGGTCCCAATCTTTTGGTAAATGACCGGGCCGGCGCCGTGATTCGCTCCGTCCCCGTGGAGCACCACCCATCGGTGCCCCGTAAATTGGTCACCGTACAGGCCCATGTGTCCAATATTGCTCGGAAATACCCATGCGCCAACGACGTAATCGTTGGCGGTAGTAGTTTTGGTCAGGCGGAAGCTTCGTTTCACTCGGCGATTGGGGAAGCCGTGGAGAGGTATTGCGGCAATTATATTCCCGGCGAAACGGTCCGGCGCGCCTCCTGGAATCAGTTGAAAACCGCCGGTGAATATGCCCTGGACCCGGAATCCCTGGTGCTTTTTGATAAGGCCATGTACCGAGAGCCCGGCTGCCCCTTGGTTCCCTTCGATCGCGACCTGGAGGTTCTTTGGGTTCGGGGGCGCTCCTTAAGCCAAGATCGCGACGCCTGGTTGCCGATTAGCCTCGTGTACGTCAACTGGCACACGGCTTATTCGGGAGAGCCTTTAACCAATTATTACTGGTTCCCCGGAATCGCGGCGGGCGTCAATCTTGAACACGCGCTTACCTCCGGACTGGAAGAAGTGATCGAACGAGACATTACCATGATCTGGTGGATGAATCGCCAACCTCTCCCCGTGGTGAAGCCGACCCCGGAACTTGCCGCGCTTTTCGATGAGCCTTCGCGCGCCATGGGCCAGCGCCCCTGGCTGATTCATCTGGACAACGAGTTCGGCATTCCCGTCGTCGCCGGCGTGTTGGAAAATACGCAAGAAGGATTTTTTAATATTGGGTTTGGCTGCCGGCCTGATCCCGTCGCCGCGGCGGCGAAAGCATGGACCGAAGCCCTCACCCTGCAAGAGGGCAGCCGCGACATGGATGACCCCAACGGTTTGTTGCGCGGTTCCGTCGAAGAGTGGGGCCTCATCGATGTGCCCTACAAGGACTGGCGCGCCGACCGCCGCTACTTGGACGACTATCGCGCTGACTTTCGCGATGTCAGCGACCTTTTACAGCAGCAACAGGTGAATTTAGATCCTCGCTGTCTTGAGCGGGTGCGGTCCTGGGTCGATCTCCCGCCCACGCGGTCGTTCGCGGAATTGCCCAGTTTACCTGATCGCCGCTTGACCACGATCCAACAGCGGATCGAGTCGCGCGGCTTCGAGATCTTCTACAAAGATATCACCACGGCGGACGTCCAGCTCAGTGGTCTGGTCGCCGCTCGCGTGTTGGTGCCGGGCTTAGCGCCAAACGCATCAGCAGCCTTTCCGCCACTTGGTTTGGGCCGCGTTCAAAGGGCGCCGGTCGAACTTGG
Source organism: Acanthopleuribacteraceae bacterium (assembly GCA_041940685.1). Lineage (GTDB taxonomy): Bacteria > Acidobacteriota > Holophagae > Acanthopleuribacterales > Acanthopleuribacteraceae > JBGTRP01. Next base: position 2,706 of record JBGTRP010000418.1, on the reverse strand, counting down.
CTGGCGGGATCAGCCACTATCGAAAAGCGAATTGAATTATCAACCCTTACCTCACGCCTGATTCCTAGAGGGTCTTCCATGATGTTCCATACCGGCATGATGTCTCTTGCTCGTGGCATCCATCGGCCCCTTCTCATTTGCACTGCTTTGGGTCTTGTCTTTTCAGGCATTTCGATTTGGCGTGGAATCCTGGCCGCTGATGTCATCGATCAAGCGATGAGGGGGGGCGCCTTCGCCCCGCTCGTTCCGCTGTTTCTGTTCATCCTTGGATTGAGCCTTGCCGGCGCGGCCAGTTCCTGGCTGCGCGGAGGCGCGGAAGCGTGGGTCGCCGCTTCGGTCAAATTACAGTTGCGCACGCGCTTGTTTGGCAAATTGGGACAGCTCGGCCCCGCGTTTACCGAACGCCAGGATAGTGGAAAGATTCAAGCGGCCGTTGTCGATGGGGTCGAAGCTCTGGAAGGTTATTTTGGCAGTTATGTGCCGCAGGTTCTTGTCACCGTTACGGTTCCCAGCGCCGTACTCTTGTATCTTTTTTACCTCGATGTCTATGTGGCCCTCAGTCTTTTGGTTGCTGTCCTCGCGGCCTTGTTCGCCCCGAAATTTTGGGAACGCGCCCTGGGCCGTTACGGACAGGAGCATTGGGAAGCCTATGCCGCATTAAATGCGCGTTTTGTGGACAGTATGCAAGGCATGACTACTTTGGTGAGCTTCAATGCCGCACAAAGGCGGGGTATGGAGCTGAAACGGCGCGCCCATGGCGTTTACCGAGCCACGATGCGGCAGTTGGGCGTGTCCCTCATGGGGAGCGGCATGGTGAGTCTGGCCATGAAGGGCGGTTCCGCATGTGCGCTTTGTATCGGCGCGCTGCGCATGTCCGGCGGCCATCTTTCCCTTGAATCACTCCTGATTATTTTGTTCCTCACCGCCGAATGTATCGGCCCGCTGGCCGATTTGGATCGCGCCTGGCATGCCGGTTACACCGGAATCTCCGCCTCCAGGGGCATTCTCGACATTCTCAATGCGCAAACGCCTCCCGTCACCGCCATCGAACCCGCGAGAGCCATGCCCGATCAGGCGCCTGAGATTGTCTTCCAGGGGGTAACCTTCGCCTACGAAGGCGGTGGCGCCCCGGTATTACGGAACTTCTGCCTGGAAATTCCAGCTGGGAAGACCGCCGCGCTTGTAGGAATATCAGGCTCCGGGAAGAGCACCGTCGTCGCCTTGTTGCTGCGCTTTTTCCAGGCAGAGGGCTCCATTTTGATCGATGATGTGCCGGTCGAACAGTACGACACGAAAGCATTGCGTTCCCGGATCGCCGTGGTCTCTCAAGACACCCATCTTTTCTACGGAACTGTTGCCGAGAACCTCCGTCTTGGGAAACCGACCGCCACCGACGCGGAATTGGAAGCGGCAGCTCGTGCGGCCAACGCCCATGATTTTATTGCCGAACTCCCAGACGGATATGCGGCCATGATTGGAGAACGAGGCCAAAAATTATCCGGTGGCGAAAAGCAGCGCTTGGCATTGGCGCGCGCCCTACTTCGGGATGCTCCGGTCCTCGTGTTGGACGAAGCAACCGCCTCGGTAGACGCGGCGAACGAGGCCGCTATTCAAGAAGCGCTTTCCCGAGACAAGCGCCAGCGCACTGTTCTGGTAATCGCTCACCGCCTCAACACGGTCGCCGACGCCGATTGCATTCACGTCCTGGAGGATGGCCGCATTGTCGAAATGGGCCGCCACGAAGACCTATTGGCGCGGGAGGGCGCCTATGCCCGCCTTGCAGCGGCCGGAGGCGCGGCGTGAAAACAAGTACTTTCGGATGGCGCGCCCTGCTTTCCCGATTGAAAGGGCATCAAGCGGTTTTCGGCTTTTCCCTCTCCGCGGGCATGGCCAACTTGGCGGGCGGTATCGCTTGCGCGGGCGTCGGGGCGTATATCGTCGGCCAGGTGGCGTCCGGAGCGGAAGCGGCTCAGTTAATGCGATCCATTTACCTGCTACTGGCCTTGGTTCTGACGACGGCCATCTGCATTTGGCTCGAATCCTGGTTGGCTCACGACCTGGCCTACCGCGTACTGGCCAGCTTGCGCCAAGAGGTTTTCAATGCCTTGGCAAGGCTGGCGCCCGCCAACCTCGTGGACCGCCGTTCGGGCGACGTTGTTTCCGCCGCGATGTCCGATGTGGAAACCCTGGAATGGTTTTACGCCCACTCCATCGGCGCCATGGTCATCGGTTGCCTGGTGCCGCCCGCAGTCTTGGTCGTCCTTGCACTGTGCCATCCATTGTTGCCGCTGCTTCTCCTCCCGCTTTTGCTGGCGGTCGCTTTGGCTCCCGGCCTGCTTCGTAAGCGGGCGCGCGCCCAGGGCCGGAACATGCGCGGAACCCTGGGCGCCTTGAATGCCGAAGTCATCGACGGTGTCCAAGGATTGCGTGAGTTGATGCTCCTGGGGGCATGGGACCGGTATACGGAAAGGGTAAGGCGGTATGGCGAACGCCTGGTGACCTTTCAGCTTCGTCATGGACTGCGGGCGGGCTTCGAAAGCAGCGTCTCCCGAGGTATGACTTCCTTGGGTATGCTCACGGTCCTCGCCGGCTCAGCCTGGTTGGTGTCTCGCGGGCAATTGGAAACCGCCCTTTATCCCGTAACCGTGGTTTTGGCCGGCGCCGCCTTCGGACCCATCGTGGCGCTCAGTGGGATCGCCGGTCAAT
>JBGTRP010000417.1:0-6838 GCA_041940685.1 Acanthopleuribacteraceae bacterium | reverse complement strand
AATTGATTCTGCGGGTCCCCTCGGGAATGGGGCGCTACCATATTTACCTGGAACGTTTCAGGCCGCGATTAAAGGAAGTTTTGGAGCAGGGTCGGGCTTTACCCCTCATCAGCACCGGAAATCATTGCCTCGGCACAATTTTCAATGATAGCAACCACTTGATCACGCCGGAGCTCATTGAAAAAATCGATCAGATTTCACAATCGATCGATGGCTTCTACATCGGCCGCTACGATGTGCGGACCTCGAATCTGGAGGACCTGCGCAAGGGCATCAGCTTCAAAATCATCGAACTCAATGGCGCCGCATCGGAACAAGGCCACATTTACGATGGGCGCCACGGGCTCCTGTATGCCTATCGCACCATGTTTCGGCAGTACCGGCAGCTATGGGAAATCGGCGCCCAAAACGAGAAGCGGGGCCAGAAGCCCACCTCGCCCCGCGCGCTGCTCAAAGCCTATCTCGCCTACAGCAAAATGGAAAAGGGGCATCCCAAATCGGAATAGGGAGTGCGCTCCCGCATGGAAGCAAGATTCTTGACGGCTTGCCCTTTACCCGAGCTTCCGCTTAGGGTTATAAATGGCTGGAACGCGGAGGGGATACTCCAAAAGTCATCCTTTTTCCGGTACCCGTTCAAAAATTTTACCGCCGGCCCGGACGGGGGCGCGATCGTCGCCTGATGATCGGCGCTCTTCCCCCTTCCACTTAGAAACCTCGGGACCCGCGGCGGATGAAAGTTGCGAACTTGCGCGCTTATATCGCGGCAATACTCATATTTCCACTGTCCTTTTTCTTCGGATTGATGGCCATGCTGTCCTGCGCCTTTTCGCGCAAAACCCTACCGACATTTTTTATGCGTTCCTGGGCCAAATCGATCCTAGCCATCGCGGGCGTTCGAATCCTGGTAGAGGGCCTGAACCATATTGCGCCCAAGCGGGCCACCATCTACATGCCCAACCACACGAGTATTATGGATATTCCGATCCTGATCGCGGCGCTTCCGGTAGACCTGCGTTTCATTTTCAAAAAATCGCTGCTCTACATTCCGGTAATCGGCCAGGCCATCTACTTCATGGGCATGATCCCCATTGATCGGGTGCGGGGCGCCAAGGCCATGGGCAGTCTGGAAAAGGCGGGAAAACGGCTCAAAAGCGGCCTGCACCTACTCATTTTTCCCGAGGGAACCCGATCCCGGGACGGCAACCTGCAGGCCTTCAAAATGGGCGGCTTCCTCTTGGCGACACGGGAATCGATCGACATCTTGCCCATATCGGTGAACCATACCCGCGAGCTATGCGACAGAAACTCCATCCTCGCACGCCAGGGCGAGATCGAAATGGTCATCCATCCCCGAATTGAGACAGGCGAATATGCGCCCCCGGATCGCAAACGCCTGGCCGCGTTAATCCGTCAAAAAATCGTTGCCGGCATCAAGGCCCCTTCCCCGAACTGAAACGCGGGAGCCTTTAGCTGAGTTCAGTCGGGTACGCCGCCCTCCACCAAAAACTTCTGGCTCTCCGGAATTTCGATATCGTATCGTCCGACCACTCCGCCATTGATTCGCATCAGCCAGGCGCCGCTGTCCTGATACAGCAACCCAAGCGCGCCCGACCGAAAACCATTGGTGTCGGTGGTGAACACGGGTATTTTGTCCTTGACATTCGGCTTGACCACGAAACGGATGGCGGCCGAACCCGTCACGATATTGTCCTCTACCAGGAAGATGAAATTCACGCCGTATTGGTCCAGGGAGCGAACTTTTTTGGAAATTTCACGCAGCGAGGTCACGGGAAACTTGACGACCAGCAAACCGGTCTGTTGGGTGATCGACTCAATATCACGGTCGATATCGGCGCGTTCCGGGTTGTAGAAAATGGCGAATCGGGTAGCATTCGGCATCAACTCCATTATCAGGTTAACCTGAGAGGGGAGATTGCCAGACTGAGCAAATGCCCCTACCGCCACGAGGAAAAATGGTAGACAGCACCGCATCAAAACCCCCTCCATGTGCGACATTTGCCAAGTAGTAGCGGAATGCGCCACGGACAAGCGGGCTTGCCGACCCCGGTACGGGCGTTTGTTCGCATTCCACGGTTCAAGATTCTCAAGAAATGGGAGCAATCCATTTCCCCCGGCAGCCGGGTAGCGGTCCAACTGACTCTCGCCTCGGCGATTCAAAGCTTGATGCAAATGCAAAGGTTTCAATTGTCAAGGCGACTGGACCGTTTATATTTTCTCAGGGAATCCCTCTCAGAACAATACCTTTTCTTCACGATTTCTTTCCGTCTGCCAGGACCGACCCTCACTCCATAATTTTCGCATCGTCCTTTCCCACATACCCAAAAATTCCAGTGGTCTCACCCGGCGCGGGGTTTCCCACCCGCCGCCACCTCACGGGATTTTGAACCCGAAGGACTGATGTTCCAGAGCATCCGGCCTTCTGTCGGGGAGCATACCCCACTGTCCCGCCCCCCATCCAAACCCTGGGAAACCCAAAGGGCGAGGATTCGCCCGCGCTCCACGGTCGCGCCGTGGCGCCGGCCCTGGGTTCAACTGAATGCGCTTGTCCGCGAGAAAAAACGCTACCCGACACCATGCATCCACCTACATTGGCGCGAACGCCTTTGATATGGTTTTTCTCCATTGCGCGTTAGAGGAATACTCGGTTAGAAAATACTTGGCCGCGAGCTCTAAATCTCAAGTTCGCGGCTGGGTCCGCCACTGCAAATGCTAGTTTTTTTACTCCCAAACACGGGTTCATTCCCCAAAAAAGCGCAAAAGACTACTCGATTATAAATGGCCTAGAGATCGAACTATGCGCCCCTTCCCTAACAGCTCAGGTATTGAATAGAATGATTCAAATTTGACGGTTACCCTGGCTCAACCTCCGGAACTAAAAAAGCCTAATGTAGGGAAATTTTGAAGGGCTTTTTGATATAGCAGAGGCAAATCAAGCATTTTTTTTCAATTCGAATGACATATAATTTGCACCGATTTGTCAATGTTTTCAATAACATTTTGCTCCAAAGACAACAGGCGCCCAGCGTGGTTCCAATTGCTAGTTAACCAACCTACTCCATCCCATGAAGAGGGCCGGGGCCAAGCATGGAGAAAAGTACCGGGGCAGGCCTTACCTACCTGTTAAACAAGAACTTCAAGGAGCAGACCCCAACCGCGGCCGCCGGGTTGCAATCCATGCAGAAATACCTAATGACATCGAGGTTGGCGAGGGCGCGGAAGGTCACTAGGTTTCATAAAAAATAGCATTTAAAAGGATATTTCATTATTTGGTGCTATCAATTACAAATCATTGGTTAAAATAATTTTTCGTCGAACCACCCCTTTTCACACCAAGCCAAACAAATGCATACTCCCTTGTAGGAAAATCTTGCTTCATTTATAAAAACTAATCAACAAAACATGGTAGCCTCCACAATAATAGATTGGAAAGTGCTGACTTTTTTAGTAAAATTTTAATACGGATTGACAATTTAACAATATAACCTTATGATGAACGCCTCTTTGACCATCGAGTAAATTAAGGAGCTGTGAATGGGTAAGCTAAGAACCGAGCCGAAGCAAAAAAGCTTTTTAACTCAGAAAGAATTCGAAGAGTTACTATCAGTATTGAAGGAGGCTCAAAAGGCCGCCGACGAGAATAATGTCTTTTGGGACCTGGACGAAAAAGAAAAACCTTCCCAAGTGAAAAAGGCGTTTGCCTATGTGGCCCGCAAGGCCGGACTCGATGTTCACGTCCGCCAGGTGCGCGGGGCTCGCAGCCTCGCCTTCCATTTCAAGAAAGGGAAATCCGGCGGTTCCACCAGGATGTCCGCCCAGGAGTGCCGCTCACGGATCCTGAAATGCTTGCAAGCCTCTAAGAAACCATTAAAGAAGAACCAGATTATCAAGGAAACCGGCGTTTCCCCTTCTACCTGGAACATTCGGATCAAGGAGTTGTTGAACGAGGGATTGGTAAACCGGCACGGCGACCGCAGGGATACCACCTACACCTATCCTTCCTAAGGCTTTTCTCCAACTCGGTTTCGGCATTCCCGGCAACAGTGGGCCTACCCCCTTCCGACTCATCCTGTCCGAATGGAAGAGAGGGACGGTAGGTCTATTTTTTTGTCCGCAACTCCTTATTTGTGTTTTATGGTAGTTCCATCCGGAGCCCACGGCTTGCTCCCCTCGGGCGGGACTAAAGGCAAGGGGGTCCAACCCTGGGTATGCCGCCAATCGGGCCGGGATGCTTTTTCGGCAATGTCCAGCATATATTTTCCAAGGCGGTGGCCGAGCACATGCTTTATGAACGGATCCTGAGGCCGCTTCTTTTCCGGGTGGATCCGGAATGGGCGCATCACATATCCACGAAAACGCTGACCAGCGGGTGGACGCGCTGGTTATTTTCTTTGAATCACAGCCTTCACGCCTCGAAGAAACCGAACCTTGCCACGGAGCTTTGCGGCATTCCCCTGGAAAATCCCATTGGGCTGGCCGCGGGTTTCGACAAAAGCGCCGACCTATTTCCCTATTTGCATCGGTTGGGGTTTGGTTTTATCGAAATCGGCACGGTGACCGCGCATGCCCAACCCGGCAATGAGCGGCCTCGCCTGTTTCGCCTACCCGCGGATCAGGCGCTCATCAATCGGATGGGATTCAACAACGACGGCGCCGAGACCGCGGCGCTGCGCCTGCGCCGGAGCAGGGCGCATATTCCCCTGGGCGGCAATATCGGGAAATCCAAGGTCACGAAATTGGATGACGCGGTGCGCGATTACGAGCATAGTTTCCTGCAACTTCGTCCCTATGTGGATTACTTCGTTATCAATGTCAGTAGCCCCAACACGCCCCAACTGCGTGAGCTGCAATCCAAGAAACGGCTACGGGAGTTGCTGTCCCACCTGAGTTCCCTGAACGAACGCCCGGCAGTGCCCATGTTGTTGAAGATTGCCCCGGACCTGAATCAGCCGCAATTGGAAGAAATGATTGAGGTTGTTGAGGAAAGCGCGATCAACGGCATCATCGCCACCAATACGACCATCTCCCGAGAAGGTCTCGCCAGCGGCTCAGAACGCGTGGAGCGGGCCGGCGCGGGAGGGCTGAGCGGGGCGCCGCTGACCACGAAATCAACGGAGATTATCCGTTTCCTGAGGCGTCATCTGCCAAAGCGCGTGCAGATCGTGGGCGTCGGGGGCGTTTTCAGTGGCGCCCAGGCGCTGGAAAAGATCCTTGCCGGCGCATGTTGCCTACAGATTTACACGGGCCTTATCTACCGCGGCCCCAATACCGTCTTCAAAATCGCCTCGGAACTGGAGCGTTGTTTAGGTCAACGCGGCTTTACCAGCCTGAAGGAGGCAATTGGCGCTGGTCTCTAACCGCATCGGCGGCCCGGGCGCCCGGAGCGATCGTCCAACTCCCGACCATTTGAAGAAAATTTGGAGAGCGGCGCGGCCATCCCGCGCGACCATGCCTTTAAAAGCGACCTGGGATGTCGTATCATAAAGCTAGCCCGCGAGTGGGCAAAAACACCAAAGGTGGTTCCATGAGCACCCAGGAAATCTACATTACCGCGAACCCCACGCCGAACCCGGACGCGCTCAAATTTATTGTCGACCGACCCTTGGTAGACGGCGATCCGGTATCCTACCAGGACCCGCGCGAGGCCTCGGGAAGCCCTTTGGCCGAAAAGCTCTTCGCCCTCGATGGCGTCAAGCATCTTTTCGCGTTTCAAAACTTCATCACGGTTACCAAGGATGATGATCGGCCCTGGCAGGAATTTGCGCGCGCCATCGGAAAAACCATTCGCGAACACCTGCAAAGCGGCGACCCCAAAAATTTTTCGCGCCCTCAGAGCGATGGAAGCGATCAACAGGGCGACGAAAAAGTTCAAATTATCCAGGGCGTGTTGGACGAGGTCCGGCCCATGGTCGCCATGGACGGCGGTAATATCGTGTTCGCGGGTTATCGGGACGGCGTGGTTCAACTGTTTATGCAGGGGAGCTGCAGCGGCTGCCCCAGTTCGACTCTTACCCTCAAGGCCGGTATCGAAAACCGGTTGAAAGAGGTATTGCCCGAGGTTAAGGACGTCGTGGCCATTTAGTCGTCTTGGAACGCCTGGTCCCCATGGTTTCCAAGCTGCGGCGAGGCGTCCGCTCAAGAGTCCTTTGATTTGCTGGACTTCGAAACGCGGCCTCATTATAATGGCGGCATCCCGGTCAAGGAGTATGGGAGATGTTCAATTTAATCTTTACCGTCATCAGCGATATCGTCACATCTCTCCAGTTGACGAGACTCTTGGAGTTTGCGAGCCTGCTCATCGTGTTAATGCTGTTTTGCAGCCCTACCGGCGTGGCCACCATTCTGGGGGTCGGCGCCAAACTGGGCATTTACTCCCATGTAAAAGACAAAAAGAAGACCGCTCAATCAGAGGCCTGACCCTTCCATCATGTGGCGGCCAAACGAGGATTTGGAGCCCTTCAACCGGGCCTTGGTCAACCTCGAACAAGAATACCTGGCGGTCCTAAAAGGCACTCAAACGCTGGAGAGTCTCTCTCAATCTTCCTGGCTGGCTGAAATCCACCGCCAGGTAGACGCCAATCCGGTGCAGGCGTTCCTCATGAGCCGCATCAAAAGCGGACATGCCATGACCCCACGTCATGGCATAAACGTCATGTTGACCCTGCGCGCCTGGATGGTCACCCATCATCGCCTGGGTGCGCGCCTGGACGATTTTTCCTTTGCCGCGCTCGTCCATGATCTGGGCCACTGGCGACCCGACAGTCTGGTTCCCGTTTACGAGGCCTTCAGTCACGAGCAAGCGCGCGCCATGCGGGCCCAT
>JBGTRP010000416.1:0-6842 GCA_041940685.1 Acanthopleuribacteraceae bacterium | reverse complement strand
GCGCGGCGACCGCGTCGGCGTCGGTCGCATCGGCCTGCGTCTGGGGGCGGTCTGCCATGGCCTCAATCGTAGGTCGGCCGACGCGTATACTCGCCGGAGCCCGGGAGTGTGAGATTGAGCACGGCCGACTACAAGGTGCGACTCGAAGCCTTCGAAGGGCCCATCGACCTGCTCTACTACCTCAACGCGGACACCTACATGATTGAGCGCATTTTGGAGCGGACGCGGCCGCAAAAAAAAGAAACGCTTATCAAGCAGCTCGAATACACCGAGGTCGACGGCATCTATTTCATGAAGTCCTATCAGGCCGGCGTTCGTGAGTCCTGCGAACACAGTGTCCACCAAGAGGGTTCCGTGTGTAAATCCTTTCGCTCGGTGGTTTACCACGAACGGGAAGTGAACCCCGAAATCAACGATGTCCTGTTTTGCATTGAAAGCACCAAATCGGCTTATGCGGCGGATCAATAGCGGGGATCAGCCTCTGTCTTTCAACCTGTAGACAAATTTGAGGCCCGACCATTTTTCATCGACCGCACAGACTTTGATATCCACCAACCCGCTCGCCAGGCCCAGTTCGCGCACGATTGCGCCCTTCAGGTCGGTCTCCATCTTGGCGGTCGCCTTGGGCCAGCAAATCCATAGCATGCCCTTGGGCGCCAGGGCATCCTTCAGTGCCGGCAGTTCTGCCTCCAGACATTTCCGAGAACGGGAAAAAAACTGAATAAAATCCATTCCCGCTTCGAGAGAGGGTCGCAGGATCAGGCCGCCGGGCAATTCCCCCAGAGTGTTTTCATAGTCCTGGGGAGGATTCAGGATCGCGAGCTTGAATCCGCTTTTGATGCCCAGTTTCTGGACCAGGCTCCTTTTGGAATAACCAGCGGCCATGGGAGACCTCCTCAGTTTTGGGAAGTTGCCGGGGAGGCTTGGTAGGCGGTGCGCCCCGCGACCAGGGTCAAGGCCACCTGTCGCGGTCCGGCCAACAGGAGCAGCGCGAATAAGCGCGCCTCCGGCGAGGACGCGTGCTCCAGCCGTTCGGTCAGGTAACCATCCGGATCCGGCTTGAGCACCACCGCATCGGCCTGCTTGCCGATCAAAAAGTTTCCGATCCGCTGGTCCATATCCAGCGCCCGCGCGCCCGCGAGGGTGCCCAGGTACAGGAGGTGGCCGGCGTGAAGCGGAAAGCCGTTAATCTGTTGAACACGATAGACATGACCCAGTTCCTCGACCATGCAAAATCCGGCGCCCGCGCCCACGTCCGTACCGACCAATACGGGCACGCGATGTTCGAGATGGCGGGCGAGGGGGAATAGACCGCTGCCTAGAAAGAGATTGCTGGAGGGGCAATGGCAGACGGAAACAGCGTGTGCGGCCATCATCTCCAACTCCTCGGTCGAGGCGTGAATATTGTGGGCCAATACGGTCTTGGCAGAGAGCAGTCCGGCATTTTCGTAGACGCCGAGATAGTGAGGCGCACACGGGTAGGCGGCGCGAACGGCCTTAATTTCTTCTCGGTTTTCGTTTATATGGGTTTGCAGGTAGAGGCCTGGATGTTTCTCCATCAAGGCGCCGCATACCGAGAGCAACTCCTGGGTGCAGGAAAGCGCGAAGCGCGGGGTGAGCGCGTAGTCCAAAAGCGGATCATCCGCGATATGCTCCAACATGGCCTCGGTGCTGTCGGGAACCCGGTCGGCGGCCGTAAACAACTCTGGCGGCCCGTTTTGATCCATGAGGGTCATTCCCGCGATCATCCGCGAACCAGCCTCGCGCGCCGCATCAAAAAGCGCCTCGGTCGCGTGAGGGAACTGGGAGCCGAACACCATGGCCGTAGTGGTTCCCGAGGCCAACAATCGGGCGATGAACTTTTCCGCGGTCCGGCGCGCAAACACCCGATCTTCGAACCGCAACTCGCCTGGAAAAATCTCGTTCTTCAGCCATTCAAGGAGCTGTCCTCCATCCGCGGCAATGGCGTGGTACTGGGGAAAATGAATGTGGCCATCCACCATCCCGGGCAAAATCCAGGCCGCGCCATGGTCCACCACCGCCACATGGGGCGCCGCGGCAACCACCCGCGCCCGCGGGCCCAGATCGGCGACCTCACCCGCGTCGTTGACATGCAAGGCGCCATCCTCGAAGATCTCCAGGGCATGGTCCCGGTCAAAGGGGTTGTGGCGCACATGGGCAATGTTCCCCAGGTGGATTCGGGAAAGGCCTTTGGTCCCGACTCGATTGGTTGGCGTGTTTGCCGCATTCAATGCCGATTCTCCCATGGACCGGATCAGGCCAGGTCGCGAAACATGCGGGTAATGACAGTACGCACCATACTTCGCGGTGAGAAACGCAGGGAAAAGACCATCAGCTTGTTCATGAGACCGGTAACCACCTTTGGTTTCCCTTTCTGAAGGGCGTCCACGCCCAGGCGGGCCACGGCCCGCGAGCTCATCAGCCGCGAGCGGGCCATGCTGGTATCCGTCATGCCGGCCACCTCGAAAAACTCGGAAGCGGTTTTTCCAGGGGCGAGACAGGTAGCGTGGACCTTGGCGCCGCGTAATTCCCAGTTCAAGCCCTCGGTGAGATTGTTCACGAACGCCTTGGTCGCCGCGTAGGCCGCCATGTTGGTCACGCCCTGATAGCCCGCGATGCTGCCTACATTGAGAATGCCGGCCCCGTCCGGATGGGCCTTGAGGGCGGGCAACAGGCGCATGGTCAGTTCCGTCAGAAACCTGACGTTCAGGTCAATCATGGAGGAAATCGTTTGCCAGGCAATGGTTTCAAACACGCCGGTCGCCGCGAAGCCCGCGTTGTTGACCAAAATGGAAACCCCCAGACCTTCCACGGCGCTCGTCAGTTTTTCCGCGGCGCCCGGAGGCGCGAGGTCCATGGCTAGCGGTTTTACCTCCACGCCGTGTTCGGCCGACAATTTTTTCGCCAACTCGGCAAGGCGCGCCTCACGGCGGGCGACAATCACGAGATGGCATCCGCGCGCGGCCAGTTCCCTGGCAATTTCTTCTCCAATACCCGAGGATGCTCCGGTCACGAGGGCCCAACGGCCTTTCAACTCCATTTTCATAATAACTAGCTTCCTTTCATCAGCACAAGTAAGGCTACTATTCCGAGGCGATAGTAGCCACTTCCAACAGGCCGAACAAGCTTGGCTCAAGCTCCACGGGAACGGTGAAACGGACGGGCTGCAGGGCTTTTTTCTTCTTGCGGGGCTTCCGGGCGCCCTCGACCCGAACCGAGGTTTCGTACAGTTTTACGCCGCGCAGGTCGTAGAAGGAAAAGGAGACCGTGGAGCCCGCTGTCGATTTGACAAAATAGGCGATCGCCTCATTTTCAGCCGCGCCCCCGGCGTCCAGCCACTCCACTTCGGCGACCTGATTGGGAGCCGCGCCGCCCTCGTTGCTCATTCCCTTTTCGTTGACATGACGGCATTTGAGAAAAGTCCGCCCCTCGCGCTGATAATGAATAGGGCGGCCTGAGATCCGCCGCTGCACGCGGTTCTTGTAAGCCAAGGACTTTGCCCGACCCGACACCTTGAGCGAGAATGGGGTCACCGACCGCACCCTGGTCTTGGAGAGGTTGACGCGCATACCCTCTTCTTCCCAGGAATAGGTAAAACGGTCTTCCTGGACCTCGGCGGCGGTTTTGATAATCGTTCCATCCACGAGTAGGAACTCGAGCCCGTCTATGAAATAGAACTCGCCCAGCAGCATCAACGCGAAACAAAGCGACATCCCGCCGCCTCCCCTTTGCAACTCAATCACGAGGTTCCAGGCGGCCGACGAAGCCAATCAAAGACGCCCCAATTTTTGCGGGGGCCGAGGAACTTGGCTTTCGAGGCCCGGTCCATTAAAACATGCCCAGTTCCAATTTGGCGACCTCCGACATTTTTTCAGGCCCCCAGGGCGGCTCCCAAACGATTTCCACACTGGTCTCGGAGATGCCGTCCACGCTTTCCACGGCGTTTTTGACATCGACGGGAAGCTCTTGGGCGGCCGGGCAATGCGGCGAGGTAAGCGTCATCTCGACCTGCGCCATGCCGGTCTCGGAATCGACATCCACCTTATAGATCAAACCCATTTCGTAGATATCGACGGGAATCTCGGGATCGTAGACGGTTTTCAAGGCATCGACGATGCGTTCATCGATGCTTTTGTCAGGACTATCCTGCCGCTCTTGCTTGGCTGGTTTGGGGTCAAAAATTCCCATGGACAACCTCCTTGTGAGGAAGGGTGGCGATGCGTTGGGTCTTGGCAATGGATATCATTAGGCTTATTCCGTGGTGGCAATTTCATCGCGGCTCTCAATGCTGTTTTTCAAGGTGTGCCAGGGAAGCGTGGCGCATTTTACGCGCATGGGATATTTGCGCACGCCCGAAAACACGGAGAGCTTGCCCATGTCCGAGCGGTCCCCCGCTTCCGTTTTCCCGGTGAGCATTTCGTGGAATGCCTCGAACATCTGCAGGGCGTCTTCCATGGATTTTTGTTTGAGGCTTTGGGTCATCATGGATGCCGAGGCCGTGCAAATCGCGCAGCCCTTGCCGGTGAAGGATAGGTCCGCGATGCGATCGCGGTCGGTTTTCAGGTACACCGTCACCTGGTCGCCGCACAATGGATTGAAGCCCTCGGCATGGGAATCGGCCCCCGGCAGCTCGCGAAAGTTGCGCGGTTTCCTGCCGTGATCGAGAATCATTTGTTGGTACAGGTCCTGAAGATCTCCAAAACCATCCATGCGCTGTTAACCTCTTGGTTTTGCCATTCTTGTAGCCGCGAGCAGGGATGCGCGCGGCGAGGGTTCAGAAACCGGTGCCATCGATGAGGCGGGCCCTGGAAAATCGTTGGAACAGGAAATGTTCCGCCTGACTCCTGAAGGCGTCGAGGGGCATGCGATCGATCACCTCATGAGCGAAGGCGTACACCAGCAAATCATAGGCGTCCCCGGGATCGATTCCGCGCGCGAGCAGGTAGAAGTAAGCGTCGGGATCGAGTTGACCGGTGGTGGCGCCATGAGCGCATTTCACGTCATCAGCGTAGATTTCCAATTGCGGTTTGGTGTCGATGCGGGCATCAGGGGAGAGCAAAAGATTGCGGTTGGTTTGCGCGGCATCGGTCTTTTGGGCGTCCTCGCGCACCACAACGCGGCCGTGGAATACGCCCCTTGAGCGGTCGTCCAGAATACCCTTCACGAATTGGCGGCTGGAGCAATGGGGCCTCGCGTGGTCGATGACGATGAAGTTGTCCTGATGCTGATGACCGCGCCCCATGAACAGGCCGTTGATGAGAACCTCGGCCCCGGGCCCATCCAATGTCACCCGCATTTCACAGCGGCTCAACTTGCCGCCGATCTGAAAATGATGCGCCTCAAAGGAGCTGTCTCGTTGCTGATGGATGGAAACCTTGGCCGTGTGATATCCAGATTGATTTTGGTTTTCCATGAAGTAGCGGGTCACGCGCGCGTTGGGCGCCAGTTCGAAAGCCGTGTTTTGGTTGGTCCAAAAGGCGTCCTCGCCCAGGGAGATGTGGTTTTCCACCAGGGTGACCTCGCTGCCCGCGCCCGCGAGTATCAGATTGCGCGGATGCGCCACGGGCCTGCCTTCGGGCTCGTCCGCGCCGGAGAGGGTGAGGAACATCATCTGAATGGGATGGGTCACCCGTATGTCGGGCGATAGTTCCAAAAACACGCCGTCCTCGAAAAAAGCGGCGTTCAGGGCGCTTACCCCATCTCCCTCAGCATCGAAAAACGAAGCCTTATGCTGTTCCAAACGATCCAGCTTCAGCGCCTCGGCCATGGGCGTGAATCGGGCGCCTGGCGGCAACCCATGGCAGTGGGACAGCCGCTGACAATACTGGCCATTGACGAAAACCAACAGGGCCGCGCATTCGCCCTGCAGCAGGTAGGGCTCCAGGCTGTCGATGCCAACGGAATTCTCGGATTCGCCGGCCAGATGGAAGGCGGTTTTGGAGAGCTCCTTCAGGCTGGTAAACCGCCAGGCTTCGTCTCTCGTGGTGGGAAAACCAACCTCTCGGAAGCGCGCCAAGGCCCGCTCCCGGCTCGGCTCCAGCCATGAAGCCTGCTGGCCGGAGCGGCGTTTCCGAAAGGCCTCAAAATCGCGCTGGTAAATGTCTAACTGCTCGGTTGCTTGCATCATCGGCCGATTCCTCGTTTCTTCATTTCACCGCCGTTGTTTCGGCTTGATCTTCAAAGGCGGAATAACCTTTTTCTTCCAATTCCAGCGCCAGCTCTTTGCCGCCCGATTTCACGATCCGACCGTTCATGAGCACATGCACGAAGTCGGGCACGATGTGGTTTAGAAGGCGTTGGTAATGGGTGATGATCAGGAAGGAATGCTGAGGATTGCGCATGGCGTTGACGCCATCCGCCACGATCTTCAAGGCGTCGATATCCAGGCCGGAATCGACCTCGTCCAAAATGGCGAGCTTGGGTTCGAGCACCGCCATTTGGAACATTTCGTTGCGTTTTTTTTCGCCGCCGCTGAAGCCCTGGTTCACTGAGCGCTTGAGCGAATCCAAATCGATGTCGACAAGCTTTGCCTTTTCACGAAAAAGCTCCATCAGATCAAAGGCGTCCAACTCTTCCAAACCGCGATGCGCGCGCATGGCGTTGACGGAGGCGCGCATGAACTGCATTCCACTGACGCCCGGGATCTCGACGGGATATTGAAAGGCCAGAAACAGGCCCTCGCGAGCGCGCTCATGAGGCTCCATTTCCAACAGGTCCTTGCCGTCATAGGTCACCTCGCCCCGCTCAAGTTCGTAGCTTTCACGGCCCGCGAGCAATTGCGAAAGGGTGCTTTTGCCGGAGCCGTTGGGCCCCATGATGCA
>JBGTRP010000415.1:0-6843 GCA_041940685.1 Acanthopleuribacteraceae bacterium | reverse complement strand
CGTGGTGATGCAGAATTCCGGCAAGACAGGCCGTGCTACAGTCATTGGGAGAGTCTTGCAGGAATAACTTGAACAAGTAGGAGCCTCCGTGGAGAACGGCGGATGGCGGAAGAATCGGCTTTCGCGGAGTGGGTCGGCCGGACCGGGATAGAGACTAAATTGTATCTCAATCCAGGGGCATGCGGCGTGATCCCTTCCTCATTTTTCCCCAAATCTTTGAGAATTAAAAAAATTCTGCAAAACAACACGGATTAAAGCTTATTGACTCCCCTGGGAATACGGGAGAACCGCGCGCCACGGTTTTTTTCAAAGAGGCGCGAGGACCGTTCATGATCCACCAGCATCCGGGGCCTCCGCGGCGGACCTAGCATCCGGCTGGCAATTTTTCACCTGCCGATCATGAATTCTACGAGCTGATTCGTCCGCCAGCCTTAGCGCGAGCGCCTAGATGTCTTCGCATCAATGCCCATCCCGACGGATTGTCATGTTGCGCGCGCCCACATGGCCCGAAAAACGCTGGAGTTCTCAACAACGGACGTTTTTGCGCTTCTTGCCGACTCTCCCCATGGAGCGGATCTTGGCAATGTAGTCGGGCGCAAAGGGCACCTTGCAAGCGGTATTGCCCAGGTTCACCGAAACCTTGCCGATCTGATCGGCGACCTTGGCGGCCTTTTCCGAGAGCGCGGTCACGTAGGCGCCCACCCCGATGACAAACCCGTTCATGGTGTAGCGCACCCGGTTGGGGGCCTCGTGGATTTGGGCGGCCACGTGATTCAACAGTTTTTCTAATTTCGCAGGGTCGAGATCCTCGTCCTTGGCGACGGCGACCACGCCGCCGAGCGCGGCCCAGCCCGTCGCGGCCACATGCTCCTTCTCCGATTCGATCCAGGCCAGGCCCAGTTCCCAACCCAAGGGGCTCTCCGCGGCCAGGCCCGCCACGCCGTATTCCAACACCATGTACCAGTTGGTTTGTTCCACCCAGGCGTTCAGCTCTTCGGCCGTCACCTTTTTCTTGTCGCCCATCAGCGCGGCTAGATACATGGCGTCCGCATTACCCGTTTCGAAAAGCTCTAGCGCGAGGCCGTGATCCTGCTTTGTCTGCTTGAGGATCTTCTTCATATCGCCCACCTTCACGCCGAACATGGGTTCCGCCGCGCCATGAGCCCGATAGATCTTGCGCGTCTGTTCGCTGCCGTAGCCTTCCAATTCCTTTAGCACTTCGCCTAATTTCACCGCTACCTCCTTGGAAAAAGCTCCATCCAAAACCGAAGACATGAAGTCTCAAACCATTCCTTTTAACCGAAACGAAAAGTTTATTTTACTTCAAACCCCTGGGCGGAATGGTCGAAATCGACTACCGGGGATAAAGGAACACCCCATGACGATGCCGGTTTGCTGAAATGCAGGCTTCGACAAATTCAAAAAAAACCGCCCCGGTCCCGAAATCGAATTCGGGACCGGGGCGGGCTCGGATTGGACGGGGGTCCGTCGAAGTTAAGGGATGAGAACCCGGTAGGTGTACAGGACGCTTTCTGGAAAAGAAAAGGGATTGGGCGTCGCGTTGAAGTCCTCAATGGTCTCCTGGAAGGTGATGGTTGGCGGACTCTGGCTGTAGTCGGTATCGTCGCGCGCCATGTGAATGCTGAACTCCACCCAGTCCCCCGAGCTCAGGCCGAACTGGCCCATGGGATCCCAGGTAAAGTTGATCGCCCCGCCCGTCGAGGTGACGCCGGTATCCACCTTGGCCTGGGCTTGTGGGACGGGTCGTTGGCCGGGTGTAGGCGGTGGAGTCAAATGGGTGGCCAGCAGGTGGATGGTGGCGTTGTCGTAGGGGGCCAATTGGTCGTCCGCGAGGTTGACGCTGAGCGAAAAGGTGGTGGAGGCGCCCGATCCCACGGCGCTGGCCGACAAGGCGGTTACCCGAATCTGTCCTGGCTGGAAGTCCTGGGCCGTGGTCACGCTGAAGTCGTCGCTTTGCCATTCCAGGCCATTCTGGCCCCGGGTCCTTACCGCGAAATGGTAGGTGGTGTTGTTTTCGAGGATGCGCAGAAAAACCGTGTGCTGCCGTTTCCATTCATTGCTGCCCGCGGCCAAGACGAGCGGATCGCCCGCGGTGCGGCCGTAGCTCGCGGTTTTCCCGAACAGGATGTGGGAGGGCGAAAGCCGGGTGGTTTCAAAGCAGATCTTGACCGAGTTGGTGGTGATGTAGGCCACCTCAGGCGGACCGGCCAGCACCGGGGTCGGCGTGGTGGAGCCGCTGACCATGGGCGCGCTGTCCTCACCATCCCAAAAACCGTCATCATCGTAGTCGGGATCTTCCGGTTTCAGGCCGATGGCCCGCTCGTCGCCATCGTAGTACCGGTCGCGATCCTGATCCACGCCGATCCGCTCTCCTGAACCAAGTGGGACCCCGAGCACAATGCCTTCCAGGAGGTTTTGATTGGCTTTCTGGGCGAAGGCGGTGGGCGTGAGCTTGGGCGGCAGCGGCGCGTGCTGAACCCGGTCGGGGATGAATTTGCCGGTACGGCGGTCGTAGAAATAGCCGATGGACCGCCATGGAGCGGATGTGCTGTCGCGTATGCGGCCCTTGAAGGCGATATCACAGAATTTGGCGTTGGCCTGGGGCACCAGGTAGCGCGTGGTCCTGCTCCCGGCCAGAGTGCGTTTGGAAAAGTATTCCGAATAGTTGGTTGCCGGCGCCGATTGGTTGTCGAACTCTTCCTGGAAGGTGGCGATATTCTGCCGTACCTGTAGAGAAAGGAAACCGAAGCCCGCCTCCACGAACTCACGATCGTCGATCACGATTCCCGAGTGAGAAGAGCCGAAACCGGTCACCGGCGCGCGAAAGGTTTGGCCGCCCACCTGGCCCGTATCCACACGGGGCGAACGTTTGTCGTGAAGACCAAGGAAGTGGGTGGTGACCACCGAGATGACCGAGGGCAAAGCCGAGTTGACGTGGATAAATCCATCGGTAATGGAATTGTCGGTGGAAAGGGGTTCCGCGTGGCAATCGATGCATTTGTCGCCTGACTCGTTGTAGGGGTCGTTGACAAAGGAATCGGCGCCCGCGGCGCCAGCCGTGGTCAGACCGCGGTTCATCATTTGAAAAGGATTGGGCTGGTACTGGATGCTGAAGATGTATTGCTTGAGCAGGGCGAAGGGGCCCTCCTCCAGCTCCGATCCGTGCAGCAGGTTCTTGAAGGCGCCATTAAAATCCTCCAGGTCCTTCTGCTCTCCGCGCCAGTGATAGGGCGGCATGCCTTCCAGGGACCGGAGATCCTGGGTAACCATGGCCATCTTGCGGTCTTGGGGAAACACCGGCGGGTTGGCGTTGGTGCCCTCGTCATAAAACTTGCTCAGGTCCCAGGCGAAACCATCCGCCCGCGCATCCGGGTGACAGGTGGCGCAGGATGTGGTGCCGCTACCCGAATTTCCCGAATCGTTAAACACCACACGGCCTTCCTTGACCCGGTGGTAGGTAGGATCGAAGAGAAAATGAGAAAAATGCAGCCGATTGGCGGGGAGGGCGCCGGCGGTAATATTATAGCTCTCCACCAGGCCTTCGCCCCGGCTCATGACATATAGCCGTAGCGTGTCGCCCACCTGGGCGACCGCCAGACCGCGCGGGTTGGCCGCGGTTGATAGGGAACCCAGGTAGTTGCCGTTCTTATCGAAAACGCCAACCCTGTCGGAGGTGTAAGCCGCGATATAGATGCGGCCCGCGTCGCCGAACGCGATGTCGGTGGGGAAGGAAAGCGGATCCGCGAGCTGGTCCAAATCCACCGCGTTGAAGTAGGGCGGCGCGGTTTGACCGGATTGAATGATGGTCATCATATTGCGGGCAACTACCCCGTTGGGAAAGCTGCTCTCGCCGATGAACTCGCCGTTGCGGGCGTCCATGTGCGTCACCACCAGGTCGCCGTCCGGACTGACGCCGAGACCGAACAGATTCCCGCCTACAATAGTCTTCCCATTGGCCGTGCTCAGGCTGTCCGTGGTCGCGTCGATGGCCTGGATATCGATATTGTGGGCGCTGAGTCCAAATTGGGAGGGAATGAGGATCGGCCCGCTGAACAGGCCGCCCAGATCCACGAAGTTCACCGCGGCCGTGTCATTGCCCGAACGTCGGCTGGCAGAATACACGCGCCCCTCGCTGGGATGGTAGACCAACGCGCGCGGTTCATTTGTGGCGGTGTTGAAGCTGTTGAAGAGGAAGTCGCCACTGATCACCGTCACCGCATAACTGGGTGTCGCGCCGCTGAGATCCACACTCCAAAAGCTGTTGGTGGTGGAAGCGGCCACGAAAGCCTTGCTTCCATCGCCGTTGAACGCCAGTCCCGCGGGTGTGGCCGCATCGCGCATTCCCGTGGCTGAGTTGGGGATCTGGGGCCGCACCACGCGAACCACTTCCCACTTCCCCGTTTGTCCGTTCTTGCGGATCACCATCGCCGCGGCGGAATAATGGCAGGTTACCCAAATATCGTTGCTGCCCGGCCGCTGCGCGAGCGCCGTGGGTCCCAACCCCACGGGCACCACGGCAATCCGGTCAAGACCCATGGTAAAAATCTCTACCGCGTTATTGGGCTCGTTAATGGCAACCACGTAAGGACCATCGTGGTCGGCAATTCCGCTCACGCCCTCAAAGACGATGACCGGTTTCTCCAATGGCGTTTCGTTGTTGATCCATTCTCCCTTAACCGTATCACGGGCAAAGGGGATGTCGGCGGGGTCGGGCGGCAAGCCGAACTGCCCCGGCAAGGGCGTTTCCTCGAAAGGCAGCATCAAGTTGGGGTTGAATTGACCAAAAACGAAACCAGACAGCAACAGCCCCAACAGCACAGGGCTGAAAATACTTGGAAATGTAAAAAAGAGCGCACTCGAATGCTTCACGACGGACATCGCGAACCTCCTGCACAAAAAAATTGTATGAATTAAAAATTGTTAATTTATTTTAATTTCACCTTACACCAATTTTTAGATTCATCCTTTAATACAGATCACCAATGGACTGTGATCTACGTCTATTTTTCGAATTTTTATAAAATAAACCAGAAAGAAAGTAACTTGCCGTTCGGTCGCCCTTCCCACAACAGGGCCCCGTAATCACCGGCCAACGCCAATTTGCCCTATGCCAACACGCCAGATTGCGGTTCACCCACCCCTTGTGAGGGGGCAACTGGTCACAATGGCAGGCGACATCATTTTCTTCCACCAATGCAAACTTCACACGAATATTGAAGTTTATGAACGAACATGTTTAAACTTAGATCGATGCAATCTCACACACGAATATGAGGCCATTCAAACCAGGCGGGTCCGATTACCTTGAACCCAAAACAACCCGATTCTTCAAAATTAATCCTTGTCATTAATTTTATTCTCCTCCTCATCGTCCCCATTTGGGTAGCGACATGGATGCATTGGCACACCGAATGGTTGAAAGGTTTTGCGGGTTTGGTAACCCTGTCGGCCATCTTCAAGGCAGTTTATGATGGGGCTACAAATAAGAGTTTTCTGGCGACATTTAAAAAGTCCTGGGGCCAACTCCTGCCCATCCTCCGACGTGGGAGAACGACATGGATCATGCTCGCCCTTGGGTTTTGCAGCCTTATCCCGCTGGGTTGCGGTTCTTTTTCGGTGCAAACCGATGTCAGTCGCGATCTGACGATCGAGGAGAAGCTGGGCTTCGGTTCTTTCAAAAAGGTTCGAGACAAAAGAGTAAACGGCTCCAAACGATTTCTCCTGTGGATCGGTCTTGCCAAGACGAAATCTTACCGGCTGCTGAACCCCAATCTGCCTGAAAAGGAGTTCCCACTAGGTTTTGCCGACAGGAAAAAAGTGAAAATGCCCCTGGATTTCATTTCGGGCGTCGTGCTGCTCAAGCGACTCGAGCGTGACGAGGGCCCGGACGCCGCGCAGCTCGCCAATGATCGGGGCCTGGTGCTCATGTCGCAGGGCGAGCTCGAGAAGGCCCAGGCGTCGCACGAGGAGGCGCTGCAGTTGCGTCGGCGGCTGTACGGCGACGAGCACGGCGACCCCGAGGCCGGCCGCGAGGCCGCCCGCATCTCACTTCGGGGCGGACGGGACCGACCTCCAGGTTGCTCGGCTCGCATCGCGGGGTGGTGGCGGGCGGCCTCGAGGTCGTCGGCGCCGAGCTGAGTGAAGGTGCCCGACGGAGGGCTGGCCTGGCCGGCCTCGTTCGTGCCCCAACACTGCACCTCTCCGCCGCTGTCGATGGCGCAGGTGTGAAAGAAGCCGGTGGCGAAGTCGCGGTGCTCGGGGTGGTTCACATGCAGGAACGGATCGGGCAGCAGCTCACGGCGCGAGAGAGCCACGGGTACTGCGGGGGCGGCCGGTGCGACAGATTCAGACACGAATTCACCCTAACAGCCGAGAGCAGCGATCGGAATGCGGGCAACCCTCCTTCGAGACGGCAATCTCGCGGGTCTCTTCGGATCTGCTGATGCGACTCAGGGAAGAGGCACCGATACCCAGAAACCCAGCGTGCGCAGACTCTCACGGTCCGCCTGCCATTTGTCGACCAAGCTCTCGAAGCGTTCGGGCAGCGGCCCCTCCTGACGCTCGATGGTGTACTCGTAGTAGCCCGCGGCCTCGATCCAGTCGCGCAGAGTCTGTTCGGTGAAGAACCGGTGGTGAGTGGTGCACAAGAGCCCCATCGGCAGGTAGTCCCAACGTCCCTGCATCAGCTCCTCCACTACCGACCAGTGGCCGACGTTCGGCACCGACAGCACGATGCGTCCACCCGGCCGCAGCCAGCTGCGGGCGCGCTCGAGAAAGGCATTGCCGTCGGTCAAATGTTCGAAGAGTTCGAGCGCCAGCACC
>JBGTRP010000414.1:0-6850 GCA_041940685.1 Acanthopleuribacteraceae bacterium | reverse complement strand
TCTCGAACACCTTCACCTGTAAAAAGAGGCGCCGGAAGCCCACGCCGCTGGGGAAACGGTGACCCGCCAAATTGGTGACGGTCACATCGGCGCGCAGCTCACGGTTTTCGATGGAGACGGCTAGGTCAAGGTTGGCGGATGCCGTTCGGGCCTGGTGGGCCATATTATCGATGGCGTTGGGCAGATCGTTCTCCAGGCCGCTCATGTAATCCTTCTTCCGCACCCCAAGAATGTCGTTGAACTGGTTAAACATCTCCAGCAGGAATACGTTCAGGCCCACGAGTTCGTGACGGACGAAGCCGGATTCGCGGAAACGCAGGTTCAACTCGCTCAAGGGCGAGAGATGCTCCACCTCGGGATAGGTGCTGTCCTGCACGGTGGCGATGCGCGTCTGAATCGTCTCCACATCGATGCCGTTTTGGTGATAGCCGCCGGGCATATGACAATCCTGGCAACTTTGCGCGGCCTCGCTCAAGGGCGCATACTCGTTCTGGTACGTGCTGTTGAGCCATTCGATATAGGTTGCCTGTTCGATATGAGAGACATTGGGCTCGGGAGAGTCCACCACGGGAATGTCGATCAGATGGCAACTCCCGCAAAGCCGGGAGGAGGTGATGTAGGGATTGTGCTTGGGCGTAATGCCCAAACCATTTTCCATGGGCAGTTCCGAAACATCCTCGAAGGGGCCGAACAGCTCATTTGGAGGACCGCTCTCGAAGTGACCGGTCGTGTTCTGGGTCAGGAAGTATTCCAGCGAGGTATCCTCCGCCTCCACGATGTGATGGCAAACCGTGCAACTGATGCCGTCCCGGCCCAGGCCGCCGTACATGGCCATTTTTGGGTTGTGGTCGGGGGTGGCGAACATGTATTCGAAACGGAAGTCCGGATTGTCCGGATGGTCGATGGCGTATTGGCGTTTGCCCATGGCCCCGTGGCAGCTCAGACAGAGGTTGACCACGGTTTTGCGCACGCTCTCCCGTTTTTCGGCCGGCTCAATGGTTTGGATATAGGCCAGTTCGCTCTCCAGTTGGGCGTAGAACACCGGATCGCGGCCGGCCAGCCCCATGGGCGACCAGCGCCATTCGCCATAGGGCGATACATTCATCTCGAAGCCGGTTTTCTCGTTGGCCAGCACCATCACGGGACCGTAGGTGGCGCCGGGCGTGAAGCCGCTGTGACAGGTCAGGCACTGATCCGAGGAAATGTACTCTTGCGGTCCGCCATGGGGCGAGACCACGCGGTCATAGGTCTCCGGCGGCAGCTTTTGGACCTCCTCGAAAGGCACGTTCGAAATGGCGGTAAAGGTTTCCAGAAAAAGCGTGTTGGCCTGAGCGACCAGCGGCGCCTCGTCCAGCATGCTGGTGTCGGCCAGGCGCGAGTGATCCTGATAGGCCTGGACCACGGCCTCCGCGAGACCGGCCAGCTTGGGCTTGCTCTCCTCCGCGGGGGCGCGCCAGGAATCGTCTACCCGGAAGATCAGCGGCTCACCGGGAAAACCCTCGATATTGTCCAGGGCGGAGAAGGTGTGGTCATGGGAGGCCGAGGCATGACAGCGGATGCAGTAGGCGCCGAAATCCGAATCCGGCACATCGAAAGGATATTGACCCGGATGATCCACGGGAATGTTGCCGTCGCCCTTGTTGCTGGGACCGGCCCAAAACCAGCCGTCGTAGGAGCCCTTGCTGTCCTTGACCATGACGGTCCATTGAAGCTCCTCGCCCATTTCTTTGAGTTGCTTCTCCAATCCCGCCTCGTCGAGGCCCTCCCAGCGGATCGCGGGGGGCGGGTACATCTCTTTGACGATAATGGCGCCGTCCGGCACGGGCTTGTTCTGTTCTCGACCGCCCTTGGTCAACCAGTCCATCATCTTCGGCGAATAGAAAATGCGCACCGCGGGATGGGTGCCGTAGTAGTGGCCGTCGATATAGGGACCCGTATCGCGCACGCCCTTGTCCACGCACCACCCCAAATCGCGGTAGGCGCGGCTATCTAAAAAACCATAGAGTTGCTTTTCATAGGCGTCCAGGGGCAGCGTGCTGGGCAGGGGCAGATCAGCGGGTTTGGCGTCGGGACAGGGAGAGGCGGCCGAGGCTCCCTCGGATTGACCCAGGGCGGGCTTCGCCATCAAAAGGACGAACAACCCCAAACAACCGGCAAACCGGCAGAACCCCATCGTGAAAATTCTTTTCATCCCTAACCTCCCATGACGGAAAACCCATACTTCAGTTCACCCGCGAAAACCCCTCTGCCCTGTCATCAATGGAAAGGGTGCAATCCCCTGTTGGAAACGAGCGGCCATTTCGCGGCAAATAACTGGTGAATATGCTGTTTTATGGTTATGCACTCTAGCAACGGAATATTGAAAATGCAACTCCGGAGGATAATGATGTGTTTCCACCGCTCTAACCCTGATTGCTCATGGTCCCCATAGCCTTAGTTTCTCGCCCGATATTATTTCCCTCTTTTTGGAGATTTTTTTTGAACCAATTCTCCCCCGCGTCCTACCTACTCTAGGAAAGTCCAACGCCAAGGGCGCCGGTTTGGCCAGGCGCGCCCAGGGAAATCCTGCGCGGGGAAAGACCCGCGAGTGAAAGGATTTGTTGAACTCCGGCTGGCCCGGCCGGAATAATCCCACGGATCGGTTGACCATCACGAGCTGTTTGCTTTGCCAGGTTGTTTGCCAATGGTTTCCTTAATCGGCCGCAGCGCTCCCCATCGGAGACTGCTTCAAGTACTGGACAAGGTGGCCCCCACCCTCGCTGAAATCCTGATTTCCGGACCCAGCGGTGTCGGCAAGGAGCTTTACGCGCGCTACGCCCATGAAAAGAGTGGACGCGCCCGCATGGCTTTCGTGCCCGTGAATTGCGGCGCCATTCCCGAAAGTTTGTTTGAGAACGAGATGTTCGGCCATGCCGCCGGCGCCTTCACCGGGGCCAATCACCGTCAGCACGGGCTGGTAAATGAGGCTGAACGTGGAACGCTTTTCCTGGATGAGGTTGACGCGCTTTCACCCGCCAACCAGGTAAAACTACTGCGGTTTCTCCAATTCAAGGAGTACCGCCGTCTTGGCGAGGGCCGGCTGAGACGCGTGGATGTGCGCATCCTGGCCGCAACCAACCATGACCTGATCGCCGCGGTGGCCGAGGGCCGCTTCCGGGAAGACCTGTTTTACCGGCTCCGGGTCGTACCGGTGGAGGTGCCGCCGCTCCGTGAACGACCCGATGATGTGGCCCCGCTACTGGCGGCCTACAGGCTCCAATTTGCCGAGAAGTACAACCTTCCCAAGATTGAGTTCGCACGGGAAACCATGGCGCGCCTCCTCGATTACGAATGGCCCGGGAACGTGCGCGAGTTGGTCAACTGTGTGCAGTACCTCACCTGTCTCCAACTGGAGCGCCCCGTGCTACCCCGGGACTTGCCCCTGCTCCCGCAACGGGAAGCCCAGCCCCTGCCGAAAATGGAGCAAAAACCCTTTCGCGAGGCCAAACGCGAACTGGTGGATGGCTTCGAGCGCTATTACCTCTCCAACGCCCTGGCCCGCAATGGCGGCAATATCGCGCGGGCGGCGCGGGACAGCGGCAAGCCCCGGCGCGCGTTCTTCGAACTGATGCGCAAGCACCAACTGGCCGCGGCGGATTTCCGCTGAAAAAATTTGCCTGGCAATCTTGCGGAACCTTTTCCAAGAGGAAGCCATTAGCCCCACATGAAACCATCGGTAGACTAACACCGCATTAAAGTACTCAATTAGGTTGATTCTTCATGTTCAAGAATATGCTGGTCAATCCATAGGATTAAATTTTGCACCTTGGCTGATTTGACATCCTTTAGTAACATTCCTTTCTTTAGTGAGTTTCTAAAATTTTTGATCGTTTTAAGTTCATATTGGCCAGAAAAATTTTTGCTTGTTACATTTAGCTTCTTGGCTCTATTTTCCAATCTTATATTACATTCGTCATAGTCGATTAAATCGGACATGTACTCAGAAGTATCTTCAAAAAAACCAAGCACGTATTCTCGTTCAGGCTTGGATATAAAATCTAACCCTAAATATATTACAGCGTTTTCAATGGCGCATTCCCAATGACCTTGAATGAAGCAGAACTCCGCCAAGTTAACATAATCTACATTAATGCCAGGATTTAACCTGATAGACTCATCAAACCACCATTTAACATCATTAAAATTCGGTTTTCTTTCCTTCATCATAGCCAGGGCAATGAAGTGCGGGCCACGCCAATCCTCTTTGTCAAGAAAACGAATTCTTTCTCCGGACTCTCTCATTTTACTAATTGTCTGCATCCAAAATGGATCACCGTATCTTTCTTTGGTTTTATTCTCTACTTTATCCGTAATAAGTTTTGTTTCTACCTTATCTGCAATAAAATAGTTCGCTATTGCCTGGAGGTTATATGCATCTTTCAGTGATTCGGTAACCGATGTCTTAATCGAATCAAACTTTATTTCTCCTTTCCTTTCCTTTTTTTCAATGTTTTTATATACAGTTTCTAGTTTTTCTATAGCTTCAGAAAAATTTCTTTCTGATAATAGCCAATTTTTTCTTAGGTAATGCGACTGGCCTGAAAGAATTTTACTTCTCGCTTTATCTAAATCAGCTACATACTCTGATTCTTCATACAAAGACTTCTTCATGATTTCAATTTCATTTTTTGATTCATTTATTGTTTCAAGCCTTCCATCAATCTGAACTAACTTTAGAACAGAAAAACCAAAGGTGAATGCAAACATCAGGCTAGTAGTTGCAATCAAAACCTGAACCAAACTCCAGCTCGACCTTCCTTGCTTTTTTAGTATACTTTTAATATCAAATAATGTTTCTTCCACGATTGAAAAGTTTTTACTTCCGCTACTTACTCGACTATCTTCATTCATGCCCCCTCCTTCTAAAACAAACCTCATCCCGCTACCTAGAAGCATAAGTTATATTTAAAGTGAAGTCTTACCTATATTAATGAGTAGGGAATACCACTTGAAAAGCTCATATAGTTTTAGAAAAATGTTTTAAATGCGAGAGCTTTTATCTTAGAAGGCGCGCCAATTTTCAGAATCCGGGAGTTCGTAATTTACTTCTAATGCCAATGTTGCATGAATCAGATGAGCGGTTACAAATCCATGGTTCTCAACCTCAGGGAACTATTCTCCCAAGTTCTCCGAAGGCGCCCATTCGAATACGGCCAGACGCGTACATTTGTGGGAAATAGGCAAATGTGCATATTAGGATTCACGTTGTTCCTCTTCGAGGACGGGCGGTCACCGGTAAATGGTCATGTGTGAGAAATACCCGCCTTCATTTAGAATCTAGGGGAACTATCGGACGAAACGCAGCCTTTTCGGTTCCGGCGAGGGGGCGCATGAAGGCGCAGCGCAGCAACTTGTCGCCGCCGCGAACCAGGGCATGGCCCCGTTGCGCGGGGGTGAGCGTCCATTCCGGCGGCCCGCTGACCGCGGCGGCCACGCCCCAGGGCGAGGGCAGGCTTTCAAAGCCGGGCTCCACACCGTTGCCCCAGGGGTGGCGGCGACCGTCGGGCCCGCGCGCGGCTATTTCCCACTGGTCAGAGGTGGGCAGGCTGGCATTGACCCCTTCCAGGTTCGAAAGGCGCGCACACCAGGCGCGGGCTTCCTCCCAGGTAAGCGTATGGGGATCGCCATCATCTGGTCCCGCGCCCTCCAACTCGGCGGCCCGCGCCGCGCTGATGGGAAAACGCGTCACAAAGAACCCACGCGGCGGCGCCAACCGTCGAGGGGGGTTGTCCAAATCCGGCTCGTCAGCGCCCAACCAAT
Organism: Acanthopleuribacteraceae bacterium; assembly: GCA_041940685.1. Classification (GTDB taxonomy): domain Bacteria; phylum Acidobacteriota; class Holophagae; order Acanthopleuribacterales; family Acanthopleuribacteraceae; genus JBGTRP01. The sequence continues at coordinate 1,051 of JBGTRP010000414.1, read as the reverse complement.
GAGCTATCGGCGGCGCCCAACAGAGCGGGATACCGCTTTTGCGCAGACGGTAGCCCTCCCCGTCGGCGACGATGGCCGGGGGCAGGGATTCCGGCTCGGGCGTCTCCTCGGGCAGGGGTTCGGTCAGGGCGTGGACCAAAAGGAAGGCGCGGTCGTGAGGGGCCACGAACTTTCCAGCCACGAGTCCGCGCAGGCGGGCCCAGATCAGGGCCTTGGCGCGGCGCGCGCCCTTGGCGTCGGGAATCGGCATCCCGGCCAGGTGTTCGACGGCGGCCTTGCGCAGCGCCACCAGGATGGAGCGGTCGTCCGCCACCAGACCCTCGCGCGTGGTGCGCGGCAGGGACAGTTGGCGAATGACGGGAATCAACTCGCTCGCGCCCAGGCGCGCGGCCGCCAGCATGGCGGTGAGGCGCACTTCCCAATCCGCGTCGTCCAGGGCCGCGCGCAGGGTGGCCAGCACATGGTCGTTCCGCTTGCCGGCCGGAATCAGCCAGCGCAGGGTTTGGCGGCGCAAATGGGCGTCGCCCAGGCGGGGGAAGAGCGCGGACCGCTCGGGCCGCCGCTTTTGTTCGCGGGCCAAGGCTTCGGCGCCCTGCTGGACCAGGCGAAGAGAAAGCGCTTGAAAGGCGTGGCGCGCGGCCTTGGCCAGGCGCTGGTCGGGGTTGGTTTGAAGCTTTTGCAACGGCTCGCTCAGGCTGAGGTCGCCCACCTCGCCCGCGGCGAGGATACCCAGCAGTTGTTGCTCCGGCTCGGTATCGGCCAGGAGCGCGCGGATTTCCTCAGGTCCCAAACAGGCGAAATGCGCCGCGAGCGCCGCCCGTTCGGCGCTTGCATCCGCGCCGCGCAGGGAGAGCGCGCGCAGCATGACCACCGGATTGAAGCTGTAGGCCAGGTGGGTTTCATCCTTGCGGAAACCGGCCAGTTCCGGTTCCCCCTCCAGCAATGGCGGGGTGGCGGGCCGCGCGGATGTGCGCGTCCAACCCAACGCCTCAAGTGCCGCGGCCATTTCTGCGAATCCTACCGAGGGGGCGAGGATTAGGCTGGTAATAGT
>JBGTRP010000413.1:0-6877 GCA_041940685.1 Acanthopleuribacteraceae bacterium | reverse complement strand
ATCCAAATGAACCTTCATCAATGGAGCCAGGCCGCCCTTCATTTGCAGGAGGCATTGGCGATCTATCGAAACGAACCACCCGCCCAAGAATGGCGGCGCATGTATGCGCTGGCCCTATGGGGCTACCTGCGGAATCGGGAGGGATTTGGAGAAGAGGGAGACGCGCTCCTCCGCCAGGGCGTCGATTTCCTCATGCGCGCAAAGGGCGCGGCCCATGAGGCCACCCACCGCTTGCAGGCCTGGCATGACGCCTCGCGCCAGACGGACCACATCCTGGCGAATGCACGCCAAGGTCCCAAATAATTGGCGGATACAGGTCGGCGCGTTTGTTCGGATTGACGTCACCCAAGGGTACGGATGCGGTTCTCGAAAAGGCGCTGAAACCGGCCATAAAAGCATCAAAAATGTGCCGTAGCGCACTCGCGCGCCGCCTGTGTTCAGTCCTCCGGAAAGAGCTGCGAGGCCAAAATGGGCTGATAATGATCGATTTCGCCAAGCATCTCCAAGGCTCCGGGATTTAACGGTCGGATCAGGGCCAGCCTGTGGAGCATGCGTTCCCGGTCCTCCACACCGCGGATTCCGTCAGGAGTGAGAACCGACCAGCCGGAGGGGTTGGCCGCGCGTAGGAAATAGGTGGCCAGCAAACTGACCGCGTATTCGAAATGCGGACAGGGGTCGGGTACGAACAGCCGTGGCTCCACCACCTCCGCATGGGCGAGGTCCTTTTTCATGACCGGCACTTCCGACAAGGCGGATTTGCGCCAGTGGATCAGCCGTACATCGTCTCCCGGTCGGTAGGCGCCGAGATACTGATAATCGTTTGAGTTACGGGGATTGAGCCCCTTCTCCAAATGTTCCGCGTTCAGGCGATCGGAGGCATGATCCAGGATAGAGGGAAAAACCAGGAACCGTTTCTTTGTGGGAATCACAAGCCTCAGGGAAACCAGTCCGAAGGGGTAGGCGGACTGGCAGTAACATCCATTCAACTCCAGCCAGCCCCGCTCCTTTGGCAGAAGCCGCAAGGGCGCCCGAGCGATGGATCTAGGCGCGATCTTGAGCATTTGCCGGGTTTTGGTTTCCAGCCCCGCCATGTCGAAGAAAAAGTTGAGATAGCGGGTGGAGAAGAACCGCTTGCGGTTGTGAAGCAGGATGACCAATTGGGCTTGCCGGCCCGCGAACAGGTCGGGCGCCGTTTCCAGCTCAATGTGCAATCCGCGCAGGTTGAGAAAAACCGATAGGGCATTGTAGAGGAAAATAGCCGCGAACATGGCGGCCATGAGAAACATCAAGCTGATGCTGAGCCAATAGGCGGGCAGCAAAATTAAGAGGATAACCCACAGAAATAACCGCCCGGCCTTGGGGATCACCAAACGCCGAAACGGTTTGCCGTTGGCGGAGGAGGTTTTCATGGGCTTCCCCCTTGCCTTCGCGCGTATGCCGGGCAGATGATCCTCGCGGTCGGCAGGTTCCAGATAGTGGCGCGAATCCCCGCTTGCGGTAAAAAGCGCGGTTCGGTGGCGTCTCAGCGCTCGTTCTCGGAAGTTTCGTAAAAGGAGTGCTTGTAAAATTCGTCTCGCAGCCAGATCAGCCCAAATGCGCCGGCGCCGATGAGGATGGGGCTCACCAGTAAGATCATGGAAAGCAGTGCTATCAGGTCGTACATATAACCTCGTTTCGGGAAAAGTTTGGCGCTACCCGCACCCGCTCACACGATTCCCAAACATAAATCGAGCCAATGCTCAAGTCAAGACCCATTTTGGGATATTGCTTCCGAATAAACCCACGCCAAAGAGAAAGCCGTCGGCGAGGGACGGTCAGCTCGACTCATGCGCCGGTCCCGGATGCGGAAAGATCGCGTAAGGCCTCCTCGATGATGGCGCCTCCCAGACAAACCGGACCATCGTAGAAAACCACCGACTGTTTCGGCGTGATGGCCCTTTGCGGTTTGTCGAAAACCACCATGCCCCGTTTGGGTTTGGGGTACACGACACAGGTTTGGTCATCCTGGCGGTAGCGGATCTTGGCATGGCAGCGCAGGGGTTCGGTGAAGGGTTTTCCATCGATGGTGGTCAGCCCGGAAAAGGAGAGTGCCGAGGCGTACAATAATGGATGGTGTCGGCCCTGGACCGCGATTAGCCTTCGGCGCTTAACATCTTTGTCCACCACGAACCAGGGCTCTCCGGGCCCGCCGATTCCCAATCCCTGGCGCTGGCCGATCGTATGGTACATCAGACCGTCGTGGCGGCCTATGACGCGTCCGTCGGGGTCGCAGATGCGGCCGGGCTTGTGGCCCAGGTAGCCTTTTAAAAAGGCCTTGAATTTTCGTTGGCCGATGAAGCAGATTCCAACCGAATCCTTGCGGTCCCAATTGGGCAAGCCCTTTTGCCGGGCGATTTCCCGCACCTCGCTCTTGTAATAGGAGCCCAGCGGAAAGACCGCTTTGCTGAGCGCCTCCTGACCAAGGGCGTGGAGAAAGTAGGATTGGTCCTTGCCCGGGTCTACGCCCTTGAGCAATTGGTAGCCGTGCTTCTCCCTGCGCAAACGGACGTAGTGGCCGGTGGCGATACAGTCCACATCCAGCTCGAGCGCGCGTTCCAAAAAGGCCTTGAACTTGATTTCGGAATTGCAGAAGACATCCGGATTGGGGGTGAAACCCTCCTCGTATTCCTTGAGGAAGCGTTTGAACACCCGCTCGCGGTATTCCTCCACGAAATTGAAGCTGTAGAAGGGGATGCCGATCGTCTCGGCGACCAGTCGGGCCTCGCGGGCGTCATCCTCGGCGCCGCAACCCTCTTCGCCATCGTCCTCTTCCCAATTCTTCATGAAAATGCCGGTGACCTCATGACCCTCTTCCTTCAGAAGAAGCGCGGCTACCGCGCTATCCACGCCACCGGACAGTCCTACCACAATTTTTTTTCGATCCATGAATGCGATCCCATCTCCAACTAATGACGGGGTGCGTGGAAGTTCAACCGGCAAGATTCCGAGCAAAATTCAAGAATATGCCCTTCCACCACGTCGTTGATCACTCGGGCTTCCGGGAAAAAACAGGAGCAGTTGTGACAACGGGTCATGCCGCCTTTATCTATGGTACCATGATTTGACTTGGGCGGGGCCTTGGTAAACCTGCCTTGAAACGGATTTTCATTACCGAGGCGGGAGGTCTTGCCGCCTCCAGAAACCCGTGGCGGACTGTTCCAAAAGTAAGTGATAGCAATCATGGCCATGACGAAAACCACGAATGAAAACATAGCCGCCTCTAGCAAAAACTATAAGTCTCCCGGGCAAAACTGTCAATGAGCGAATCCCAACTCCCCACGGACCCCAGGACCCGCATTCCCAGCATCAACGCCTTGAAATTGCTGATCCGCGATCACTTCCTGCCCCATGAGTTGCCCCATGCTCCCGCGGTGCGCCTGGCAAGGCTGGTCGCGGATCATCTGCGCGCCAATCCAGAGCAGGAACTCACTCCAGGTTGGGTGCGCGGCATACTCCGGCCATTGCTGGAGCCGGGACCCAGGGGCGTGGTCAACGCGACCGGGATCCTGCTGCACACCAACCTGGGGCGGTCTCCCCTTGACCGCGGTACATTGGCGGCGGCCGCGGATCGGGTCGCGGATTATACCGACCTGGAGATCGATCCGCGTACGGGAAAACGAGGCCATCGCGACCGCCATTTTGCCGAACTCGCGAGACTTATTTGGGATGTGGAGGACGCGACCCTGGTCAACAACGCGGCCGCGGGCGTTTGCCTGAGCCTCGCCGCGTTGGCCGGCGCCAGGGATACCCTGGTCTCGCGCGGCGAACTGATTGAGATCGGCGGCAATTTCCGCCTGCCCGACATCATGGAGCTAGCGGGCACGCGTTTGGTGGAGGTCGGCGCCACGAACCGCACCCGCGTCTCGGACTACCGGCGGGCTCTCGGCCCCGACAGCGCCTGCATGCTGAAATCCCATACTTCCAACTACCACATCGAGGGCTTTACCCAATCGGTTTCCCTGCCGGAACTGACCGACCTGGGCCGAAGCCATGGCGTTCGCGTGATTATGGATTTGGGAAGCGGGCTTTCCCAGATGGCCGCGTTTCCCTCGATTCCCGAGCCTTTGATTGAGGATTATCTGGCCGCCGGCCCGGATGTGTTGATTTTTTCCGGAGACAAATTGCTGGGCTCCATTCAGGCGGGGGTGATTTTGGGCAAGGCCTCCGCCATCGCGAAACTGCGCGTTCATCCCATGATGCGGATGCTGCGCATGGACAAACTATCCATCTCCATCCTCTGCCAGCATATGCGCGCCATGGTGTTGGGACATACCAGCCCGCTTGCCGCTCTCGCCGCCTCGACCGCGGAGAGCCTACGCGGCCGCGCCGAACGGCTCCAGGCGACACTGGCCGACATGAACCCGTCTCTGTGTGAGGAGGACGCCTATATTGGCGGCGGCAGCCTGCCGAGGGAGAAACGTCCCGGCATGGCCTTGGCCTTCGAATTGGAGGCCTATCCGGATTTGGCTTCCTGGTTGCGGAAAGCGGAACCGCCCGTAATCGGCTTTTCGCGAAGGAAACGGTTCTTTCTCAACCTCGCCTCCGTATTGCCGCATCAAGATGAAGTATTGGCAAAGTTATTGCAAAAATACTCGGTTCTATAGGTTCCCCGACCGGTTGGATGTGCCGCGCGGATGGGTTCCTTTCTTTCTGACTCGGCAAAAAAGCTTTGAATAGAGAGTTTCCGCTAAAACGTTTTGAACGAGTCTTTTCGGAAATATATTCCGTGAACGTATTGTATTTATTTGTTACGAAGTCGGGCTCCATTCATCATTAAAATAAACGTCGAATTAAGGTATGCTTCTTCTTGGAGGAGCTGATGTGACCGACCAAGACAATCCGGATGTAACCCAATTATTGAGAAAGTGGCGGGAAGGCAGTCAAACGGCCCTTGCCCAATTGATGCCCGTTATCTACGGCGAATTGCGCCGGTTGGCAGGCTACTACATGAGCCAGGAACGCAAGGGACAGACTCTCCAGGCCACGGCCCTGGTGCATGAGGCTTACCTTCGCCTGGTCGGCAAAGAGGATCTGCGCTTCCAGAACCGCGCCCATTTTTTTGCGCTCGCCTCCCAAATCATGCGCAGAATTTTGGTGGATCACGCCAGGGGGCAAAACTACGCCAAACGAGGCGGCGGCGCAAAGAAGATCTCCCTGGATGAATTGACCACGCTTTCGGAAGAATTGGAGCCCGAACTGGTGTCGCTGGACGAGGCTTTGAACGATCTGGCCGAAATCGATCCCCGCAAGAGCCGGGTGGTGGAGTTGCGCGTGTTTGGCGGATTGACCGTGCCGGAAACCGCGAATGTGCTGGAGGTTTCAAGCGCGACCGTCATCAACGAATACCGATTCGCCAAGGCTTGGCTTTACAACCAAATGAAAAGAGCCCATCCCTCCCGGGATTGTCGGTGAGGAGCAACCGACCGAACCTGGCTGCGTTCGGTGGTGGAGGAAAAGATGAACAAGGCCTATTGGGATCAGCTTCAGCGACTTTTCGAGGCGGCTCTTGAGGAACCCTTGAAGGATCGCCCCCGATTTCTTGACGAGGTTTGCGAGGGCGATGAGGCGTTGCGCAAGGATTTGGAGCGGCTGTTGAGCGCGCATGAGGAGTCGGGCAAAATCGACGCGATGATCGCCCGCGCCGGCGAGAATCTTTTGGAAGAAGATTACGGGGACGCATCGAGGGGTAGGCGCATCGGCGCCTATGAGATTAAACGCAAGCTGGGTAGCGGCGGAATGAGTTCGGTCTACCTGGCGACCCGCGCCGATGATGAATACCAGAAGCGGGTGGCCATCAAGATCGTCAAACGCGATATGGACAGTGAAGAAATCCTGCGCCGCTTCCGCCAGGAGCGCCAAATTCTGGCGAGCTTGGACCATCCCAATATTGCGCGTCTGCTCGATGGCGGAACCACCGACGACGGTCTGCCCTATTTTGTGATGGAGTATATCGAGGGCATGCGCATCGACGAGTATTGCGACTCCCGCTCCATGTCCATCAATGACCGCCTCGCCCTGTTCCGCCTTATTTGTGACGCCATTCATTACGCCCACCAGAACCTGGTAGTGCATCGCGACCTGAAACCGGGCAATATTCTGGTAACCGAGGACGGGGTGCCCAAGTTACTGGATTTTGGCATCGCCAAGCTTCTCAATCCCGAGCTGTCGTCCCGCGCCCTGGAGCCCACGGCCACCTGGATGCGGCTGATGACGCCGGGCTATGCCAGCCCTGAACAGGTTCGAGGGCAAAATATCACCACTGTCAGCGATATTTACTCCCTGGGCGTACTGCTCTACGAGCTTTTGACCGGCCATACCCCTTACCGCTTCAACAGCTCTCACCCCCAGGATATCGAACGGGTTGTCTGCGGCTCCGATCCGGAAAAGCCCAGCACCGTCATCAGCAAAATTGAGCACCCCGAGGATGCCGGCGACCAACAAGTCGGGGTCACGCCGGAAAGCGTGGGCAAGGCTCGGAACACCCAGCCCGGCAGACTTCAACGTCGGCTGGAGGGGGACCTTGACAATATCGTGTTGATGGCGGTGCGCAAGGAGCCTCGACGCAGGTATCAATCCGCGGCCCAGCTCAGCGAGGATATCCGCTGTTACCTCAAGGGCCTGCCCGTTTTAGCCCGCAAGGACACCTTTCGTTACCGCATGGGAAAGCTCGTACAACGCTACAAGGCGGCGGTCGCGGTTTCCGTTGCCTTTGCCCTTTTGCTCGTGGGATTTCTGGTGACCACGACCTATCAGTCCATCCGCATGGGGCACGCCTATGAGCGAGCCGAACTGGAGCGCATGAAGGCCGAGCAGGCCGTTGAGTTTCTGGTTGAACTGT
>JBGTRP010000412.1:0-6892 GCA_041940685.1 Acanthopleuribacteraceae bacterium | reverse complement strand
ACGCAAGCGAGTAGAGTCACCCAACAGGGTGGATAGTTCGCGGTGGTTGTCCTCCAACTGACGGTTCAACGCGGCGATGCGGCTGTCGATACGGGCCAGGTCGGAGGCATTGAGCTCATCGGCCTCGGCCTCCTTGAACTGCTGCAAGTCCTGTAATTGTCCGCGGCGCCAGTGCAACTCCATGGTGATCTGCTTGCGACGCGATTCATTGGTGATCAATTCCTTTAAAAAGGGTTTGGCGCGCTGTTCCGCGCGTATCTGATCATTGAGCTCGGGTACGATAATGCAGGTCCTCCAGGTGGAATTGTGCTTACTTTTGAGAATATCGCCATAGATGTGGTCGCCCACGTAGAGCACCTTGTCGCCCTTGATGCGCAGGCGCTCCTCCAGAAAGTCCAGATTGCCGCGCGAAAAAAACAAATGCTCCTTGTCCTCGATAATCTCGGGCGCCTGGCCCTCCATGAAGAACCCGGGCTTGCCCGAAAAGGCGCATACAATATCAAAACAGGAGCGCCAGCCCTTAAAAAAGGGTTGGGCATTGCGAAACAGGAAGCTGAGCATGAAATCGGTGTAGTCGACCTCGGAGTTGGTGACTACAAAAAGGGTTTTACCGGACTCCTTGAATTGGTGCAGGGTCGAAACCAGCAAGGGGTCTTCCTTGATATACTTTTCAGGATGGGCCTTGATCTCGTTTTTCAGGCTGTCATCCTTGTGGCAGAGGTCAATCGCGCCGCGGAGGTCCAGGAAGAGCTGTTTGTAATCGACCTCCTTTTTCTCCTTGCTTTCCATAACTTCGATAATTGCGGCGTATAGATAGGTTTCCAACAACTCGAAAAGCGTATCCACGGATCGGAACCTACCCGTGTTGTAATGGACGCGGATGGTGTTGTAGGTTTTTGTTTTTTGGCGGGAATCGATGGGCTTGAGACCGTGGTAGGCGAGGCTCACGTAGCGAAACTTGTCCATTTTCAGAACATTGCCGAGCTCGGTATCCACCATGAGACCACGGATGGCAAAAGCCTCCTCGTAGGGAATTTTTAAAATACAGGAGGGGTAGCCGTGCTTCTCCACCAGGATTGGGAGCACCTTTGCCATGGTCAGCTTGTCAAGCGCCGCCTGGTTGTACTGCGCTAGGGTAAAGTCCATGTCGAAACCAACCGCCTGGATGCGGGAGAGTTTGGTGTTGCGGTTGGTGAAAATGCGGTTTTCCTGGTGGGGCTGCAACCATTCATTTTGATTGTCGCTGTACGTTTCGCGCAGGAGCCCATTCAAACGTTCATTTACGGTATTTTTTGCCAAAGCTTTCAATCCTTTTAGATCTCTTCTAAATCAAACCCGAGTGGAAATAGCCGGCCGCCACCGAGTGGAGATGGGGGAGAATCGCCAACCGCGGATACCCTGGCTTTACGCTTGGGCCGAGGTCGCGGTTGCACTTCGGCGCCAGGGTGGCCGATTCGGGCCATTTTGAAGATGTCCGTATCACCCGTTCTATAATAACCTCACGGGTTGCAGGGGAGGCCGATGCGTTCCCGTGAGAGGTGAGAGCAAAACTCATGTCAAAATTCATTATACATTTGGCGTTCCTTTCGAGAAACTGTCCAGAAATTCTTTTATGTTAGTAGTTTGGAGTATTCTGAAGCAGAAAAATGAGTAAAGCGCGGCAAGTGGAAGCGAGCCATTGGTCCCAATACCGGAAAATGGCCAAAGAGCTCGGGTTTTCCGAGTTGGCGGCCGCGCCTACCCATGTGGTCCGCCACGAGGGGCGGGTGCGCGATTGGGTGGCGGCCGGTTACCAGGCGGACATGTTTTGGTTCGACCGGTCAATGGAAAAGCGGCTGGACCCATCCAAGGTTATGGCGGATGCTGCTTCCATGCTGGTGCTGACATGCGCCTACACCCCGGAACCCTGCACCCTTGCCGGCAAAAAACTGGCGCGCTATGCCGCGGGCGACGATTACCACGATGTTCTGCTGGCGCGGCTCAGAAAAATATGTGCCCGGATGGCCGAGGATTACCCCGTTGGCGCTTTCCGTCCCTACGTGGATACCGGACCGGTCTTGGAACGTTATTGGGCTCAAGAGGCCGGGCTCGGCTGGATCGGCAAGAATGGCAATCTCATCAACCGCGAACAGGGTAGCTACCTTTTCCTGGCCTGTATCTTGACCAACCTGCGCGTCCCCTACGGCCGGCCCCATGAGGATTTTTGCGGCGCCTGCCGCGCCTGCATCGATGCCTGCCCCACGGACGCCTTTCCGGCTCCGGGCGTGGTGGACTCCAACCGTTGTATCAGTTACCTCTCCATCGAGCATCGCGGTCCTTTCGAGGATGCGCCCGATTTTGAGAATTGGATCTTCGGTTGCGATATTTGCCAGGAGGTCTGTCCCTGGACGGTGAAATTTTCCCAACCAGAGGGACTACCCGAGCTCCGGGCCCGGTCCGCCTACGCCTCCCTTACCGAGGAAAACCTGGCCGGCATGGAGCAAGAGGGCTTCAGCGCCATTTTTCGCCGTTCACCCATCAAACGCACCAAGCTCGCCGGCCTGAAACGCAACCTGGCGCATCTTCAGGTAAGGCAAGATAAAGATCGCTAAACGCGACCCAGTTTCTTCCCGGGGCATATTCCACCCAGGGTAGATCCGAATCATGGAAATCGAAATCCAGAGGCCGCGCATTGCCGTTTTCGGCCTTTGCATCTGTCGGCTGTCGATTGCGCTGAAAGGCGAGCCGCGGACCAGACCTCGGGAGAAAAAACGGTCGCGAAGCATGATGGGTGGAGATCTGGTCGGGATGAGGCTGCCCATTTTGCGGGCCTTTTTGACATCTGTTTGCGCGGGTAATAGTAAAAGCGGTTTTCCAATTCGCGAAAATTGGTTGAACAAGCCGCGTTTGCTTGCTTTCCAAGTGGGTTTGGCGTTCCAACAATGCTTTTCAATTCCCTGAAATGAAGGGTTGCTCTTGTGGGAAAAGGTAGGAGCAACTTGGGCGGGACAAGATTGCCTGTCGAAGCTGTCCTGGGGAAATCGATGAATATGACAGGGGAATCCCGCCAGGACTGACTGGAAAAGGAGCAGAAAATGAACGCAATAGAAACTCTGGTCATCGGATTGTCTTATGCAACTGCAACCAGGACCAAGGCGAAGCGGTGTTTTGGGATGGTTGCCTTATCCATCTTTCTTTTACATTTAGGAATCCTGCCGGCCATGGCTTCGGACAAGGCGGCGTCGGGGAAAAGCTTCACCTATGCCGTAAAGTTCACCTGTGTCAATGAGGTGGGCCCCGCAGCCAATGGAGACGAGGTGCCCTTCGTGCCGGCCGTCTACCGCACGGTGGTGAACGTGCATAATCCTCATGACCAAACCGTGACATTTACCAAAAAGGCCGTGTTAGCCCGCAGCCAAGATTTGCCGCGTGGACCGATTACGATTCGTGAAATTGAGGACCTTGCGCCTCACCAGGCGTTGGCGGTCGATTGTATCGACATTCAGAAGAACTTGTTTGGCGGGTTGCAACCCATTGGCGATGGGTTTTTGGTCATCGAGAGCAGCGTGGAGTTGAATGTGGTCGCCGTGTACACGACCCTCTCAATAGTGGAAAAGCAGAAGATCCTGTTTCGCTTTGTATCCGATCCCTTCAAGGTCCGCGTTCTCAAGGAGCATGACGCCGATAGGGAAGAGCTCCCGAGCCCGGGACCTCCGCCTTCGCCTCCGGCGCTCAACATGCTGGGTCTTGGCGTTTACCCGGAGGTTCTTAGCGTGGACTTCGAAAAAGTCTTCGAATTGGAGAATAAAATCATTTACAACTTCGCCGAACCACCCGGCGTTCCCGGCTGTCCGCCCGAGGGTTGTAGCGGCACCAGGGAGGTTTTGATTCCCGCTCCAGAAACTGGAATCGTGTTCCCCGTGGGTCGATTCCCAAATGAAAATTTTCGTTCTCTGGAGGACGTCGTGCGGGATCTGGATCCCAGCTTCGTTCGCATCATCGATATCGATTCAGCCCTGCGCCAGGAGAATAAAATCAAGCAGGAGGTAACCTATCGCTGGGTTTCCGAACCACGAGAGCTGGTGGTCTCTTTTCCCAATACGGGCTTCTTCAACCCATTGGAGATGGTGGAGGATGACGATCAGGATGGGCAACGCAATGAAGATCCCATCGATTTAATCAACAACGATGGAGACAATGAACATGACGAGGATCCACCGCCGCCAGCCGGCTTTCGCATTGAAATTCTGGATGTGGAACTGACCGTGGGCGTCGGGGAGAGCGAAGACATCGAATACATACAACCGCATAAGGGGAAGTGGCACCTGATCAAAAGAGACCCCGGCGACTGAGTTTGAATCCTTGAATTCCCCCATATGTGGCTCAAAGGGGTTTGTGGGGAGAAGTTCCCGAAAAGCCAACCTTGCGCTGGCGAAGACTCCACAAACCTTTTTTGAGCCATAAACTCTTCGGAGATGTCGGCCAGGTTTGGTTTTTACCCTATCACCAAATGTGTGAAAGTTTCTGGACACTACCCTTTAGTCAAGCTATTGTTCGGAGAAATGTCGAACGGACCTCAGAAAATCATCGCTCATTTCATCAAACCCATCGTAAGTAGGGTCAAAAATTTTAGATAAAAACGCTAACAAACGAACATCAAAATACCAAAATATATTTGCCTTTATTTTAATTTTACCTATATATAGAAACAAAAACTTTCTTTCTGTAATTTGGCAAGTTCTGAAGCGTCTATCAATAATATGATTTATTTTCAAGCAAGATCCTCCATTACACTCAAAAACCACAACAGGATAACCAATTGTAAACCTTTTAACAAAACCAGCTTTCACACCTTGCCATTCCTCTGTAGATTTAGGATATTTGTTTTTAATAGGCCTTACTTTGTCTATATTTAAGCTCACTTCATGAATAAATGCTCTATCAAAATCTACCAAATGAAAAACAGTAGAATTCATGGCAACAGACCCCAACCTTTATCAAACAATTTCGTTATCTCATCACTAAGCCGAGTTGTACCATCTGTTATCAGTTCAAAATCGTTGTCCTTTCTTTTTGTTAAGCTTTCAAGTGTCGGTCCCAGTAGGTGCTTATATCTAACCAAATTTCTCCATTCAGAAAATTTACGAGCCGCAATTGCAATGATTTTTTTAGCTTTGGACTTTCCCGCTTTTACCATGGATATGATAGTTTCACAAACAGCTAATTAGCTGGTCTTGTGCCTTTGCGGTTTCTAAAATATCAATTGTAATAAAACCAGTTACTTACGTTTACAAAAAGGTCAAAATTGGTATATAGGCTGCAAATTCCGGTGCAAAGTCCTAGCAAGTATTACAATATAAACCCGGTCTCCTTTTTGGGTAGACGCTGACTAAATATCTATACATGTTGCCAAGTCCTTGAATAATTCTAAATCTAAGTCATGGAGGTAATTGCGTACGAGTGAACAAAATTTATCACCAAAATAGTTAACTAGTATAGGATAAGCCGGTAAATCGTACCATATAATACCATTTTTTTTAAAATAATATTGTACGGGATCCCATAATGTGTTGAGGTTGGATTCTAAATCAATACATAGATATACAAATTCAAACAATCGAACTCCTTCGAATATTGGTTCATTGTGGTTTTTCAGAAAGTAATTATAAAAAAAATGAATCCTTTTTCGATCCTTATTCTCCTTTATATTGGGACCCACTGCGTAAAGATTTGAAAAGAGCCAGCAAAAAAATGGTTCCTCATAGGAGATGTTTTTCTCAAAAGCGTCAATATATGTAGAGATTTCAGTCAAATGAGTGGTGGGGCTGTTGTCGTTTTGTGAAAATAACATTTTTTCGACCCCCTGATAGCCAGCATTTATCATAAAACGGTGTGAAAGGATTGTAAGATAAAGGTCGGAAAAATCATAATTTATTTTATTATTTATTGGAAAAATTTTTTCCTTTTGCTTCCAGAGGAAAATGTTCATATACATTAAAAAATCATCTTCATCGGCACCATATCCAATAAAATGTTTTAATTCTTTTTCATCCATTTTGCATAAACGAATTATTTCATTATAGGTTTTTCGGTCAGGCAGTTTTTGGCAATACGATAAAAGAATGTCAATTACTGCGCCTTTAAATTTGCAAAGATAATAGGAAAAAATAATTTTTCCAGCACTTAAGTTTGTCATACTAATCTCCAAAGAGTTTAACATGATCTAAATTAATAGATCCATATTTAATATGATAGTGAATATCTGGTACAGGAGGGTTGGGAACATAAGAATAATGGTCCAATCTAAACAAAAATAACCCCTGATTTAAGTTCGCATTTTTTCCAATTGAATATTTGAACTGAAATATCCTACCTCGTCCGCCGCCAGTCCATCTTCTAATCAAGACTTTCCCAATCTTTTGTTCTCCAGCTAAAGATTTTGGTGAGTTGTCATTCCATGCTGTGTAACCCCATACTTCTAGCATATGATTCCCCTGTTTGTTTTTGAAATCTTGACTTTTTCTCCAAATATTGAAGTGATATATAAGCAGTGCGATGCCCAGGTTGTGAGCAACCTGCACCTCAATGGAGTGGAGAATTTGAGAAATATTTTGAGAGAGGAGGTAACTGGTTCCCACCAATCCTCCAGCCAAAACGATTGCCTTATATGCATCAAAAGCAGACACTCTAACCGCGGCTAAATTTAATTCCGCAAAACTTTTAAGATTCAGGGAAACTATACTCTCCTGACCACTGGGATCGACAAAAAAGGTAGGCCTTTGGTTGGCATAACTATATTTATTCAAAGAAGCTGGTTCAAATAAATTTCCTTTCCAAGTATCTAAAGCGAGGAAACGGCCTATGTTCTGGTGAAGCCATCTGGCTCGTAGGTAATACATCGAAAGATTTGAAT
>JBGTRP010000411.1:0-6897 GCA_041940685.1 Acanthopleuribacteraceae bacterium | reverse complement strand
TGCATATCTTGGATGGCGAACGGCGTTTCGCCCTGGTGGAGACCTTGACGGTCCAGGATGGGCTGGCCGTCGCCATTCCAGCGCCGCGGGATCGCTACCAATTGGGGAACCACATCGGTTCCGCGAGCCTGGAGTTGGATGAAAGCGGAGCCGTCATTTCCTATGAGGAATACCATCCTTTCGGCGCCACGGCCTACCACGCGGCCTCACAAGCCGTGGAGGTCAGCCAAAAGCGCTTCCGCTACACGGGCCGTGAGCGCGATGAGGAAACCGGGCTCTATTACCACGGCGCCCGATACTACGCGCCCTGGTTGGCGAGGTGGACGGCCCCGGATCCACTGGGCCTGGATGGCGGGATCAACCTATACGAATACGCGCGCTCCAATCCGGTCAAGCTGGTGGATCTCAGCGGCCTCGCGCCCAGTGAAAAACCGCCCAAACTGCCCGGCAAGCGCTATCCCCTGGCAGAGAAGTTGTTGCGCAGCAAGTTGAAGGACGCGGTGGTCGATCCAGAGGCGGGCACCGGCGATGTAGATCGCAATAACCCGCCCCATGTGGAGAGGGAAAAAGATGCCAAGGATGGCAAGGTCCGACCTTCAGAGGATTCGGCCAAGTCCGAAATTCGGGGCAAAAAGGACCTGCCGGAAGGGGAGTCCAGGCCCTTCCATGAGCCTCCGCCCAGAGAAGTGGGGCCGGAGCCGAAACCGGAGGCCCGCAAGCCCGGCGGGTCGATCGAGGCGCCCAGGCCTCCCGAGGCCATGTCGGGCACCGCCACCCACGCGGGCGACCGCATGCCCTTTCGGGTTGAGCCCGCGCCCCATCCGAAACGAGGCGTTACCTTCGGCGCCGTTCAGCATCAGTCGCCCGGAATGTTCTCCCATGCTCCCAACCCCAGAACGGCCAAAGGCTTCAGCCGAATCGGGAAGGGTTTGAGGATTTTCGGCGCGGCCGTACCCTTCGCGGGCGCCGCGCTGGGCCACGCCTCCGCGGCGCATGCCGCCTCCGAGGGCAACTACGGCGAGGCGGCCCTCGACGAATTCGGCAATGTTCCCATCGTGGGAGATGTGGTGGATGTAGGCCGCGCCGCCTATGAAATCACTGCCGGCGTGGATGAGATTTTGGGCATCAGCGATTCCGCGAGTCGGGCGATCGGCGACCTGACCGGCCAATCCGCTGTGCTGCAGCGACTCGACGCCCTGAACGGCGGACGCACCTTCCGTCGCGGATCGCCGAGATTCTTAAAACCGCGCTCGCCCTTGTTAACCCTGCGTCGGGTCGCCGGCCCGCGCCTGAGGAAAACTCTCAAAAACATCGATTTCGTACCCATGGACTTCGGCCCCCTCGAGAGGGACAACGGCATGAACCGCCAGGGTTTCGGTATCCGAGTCAGATTCTAGGGTTCGCGGTAAAGCGGCCCCATCAGGATGGAGGAAAGTCATGCAACGTCAAATAGTGAATTTAAAGCCCAATGCACGCGGAGAAAAGGTGAGGCTTCTCCAAAACCAACTTCGCGAACTCGGGTTCACGGTGGCCGACAGGGCCGGTTTTTTCGGCTCGGATACCTACGCCGCGGTGCGGGAATTTCAACGCCAGAGCAATCTGCCCGCGACCGGAATGGTCCACGGCGAAACCGCCCGCTTGATTTCCTTGGCGTTGGATGGACAGCCGCGCGAAAACTACGAGGTGTTCGGCAGGGTGCGCCATTCCGATGGTTCATCCGCCTCGGGCATGATCGTTCGCGTGTTCGAGAAACGCCTGCGCCTGGAATCGCTCTTGGGCGAGTCGGTGACGGATCGCGAGGGCGGGTTCCAGGTTTCCTACCCACAACCCGATGGGAGCATCAGCCTGATCGCGCGCGTCTTCGATTCACAAAATCAGGAGCTTACCGTCTCCGATGTGATCTGTCATGCCAACCCCAGTGAAACGATGGCCCTTTCCATCGGAGAAACGCCGTTCCGCGGTTCCTCGGAGTTCCGTTTACTGGAGGAACAATTGCTTCCCATACTGCAATCCGAGGAAGTCGCCGCGGCCGATCTCGCGGAAGAAGATCTCCGCTTCCTGGCCTGCAAGCACGATCTCAACCCGGCGCATGCGGCCTATTACGCGGTTGCCTCGCGATTGTCCGGCGAGGCCGGCGTGTCGGTGGAGGCGCTTTACGGTTTGTTTCGCCAGAGCCTGCCCACGGAGCTCTCGGCCCTTGTGGCACAGCCCACGGCCGTTCTGCAGAAGGCCTTGGAAACCAGCCTGAACGCCAACCTCATCGGTCAGCACATGGAGCCTCAAATTCCCGAAATTGTGCGGACCTTGGAGGGCGGAATCGTGAATCTGGCGTTGCGCAATCCGGAACCGGATCGCCCCAGCCTCGAGAGCGTGATGGATGTGGCCGGCGTGAGCGGGCAAAACCGTCGCCGGGTTCTGGAGCAATACATCGCCCGAGAGGGCTCGGTAGAGGATTTTTGGGAAAACCTGCGCCGGGACCCGGATGTTCCCACGGCGGAGGTGGACGAACTGCGACATACCATCCAACTCAGCTCGATCGCCCTGAACCATCTGCCGCTGGTTACGGAGTTGATGAACCAGCGCGCCTCGGGCGCCATCGGCGCCGAGCTTCGCGATTTGGCTCGTTTGGGCCAGGAGGACTGGCAGGCCTTGTTGGAAACGCCGGCGGCCGAGGGGCGCGTAGGCGCTCCCGCGTTTTTCGGCGAAGATGAGGACGCCCGCATGCGGGGTTTCGCGGCCTTTTTGCCGCGCATGGTCGAGGCCATTTTCCCCACCGCGTATCTGGCGTCCCGCCTGGAAGAGCTCGAAGAACCCGATCTTGACTTCTCGCCCGCAATCGGTTTCTTCCGCAACAACCCCGAGTTCGAGTTTCGCGAAACGTCCTTGCGCGCCTATTTGGACCAGCATCCGGACGCCCTGCGCGGCCTTCCCGATGAGGAGGCGGCCATCGGCCTGCTGAGCGGGATGCAACGCCTGTTCGAGATTGCGCCCGACTTTGGGAGAACCAGGGCCGTGGCCGAGCTGTTGCCGCGGCGAATCGATTCCGCGGTGGCCATCCGCCGCATGGGGCCCACCCGATTTATCGGCTCTTTTAGCGAGTCGCTGGGGGGGAGCGAGAATGCTCAGGAAATGTATACCAAGGCCGCGCGCAAGGCCGATACCGCGCTGTTCCTGTTGAGCCAGTCGCAAATGTTCAACCAGACCTGGACCGCGTCTATCGATCCGCAAATGTTCGGCCCCGGCGTTCCCGATCTGGAAGATCTCTTCGGTTCCCTCGACCTTTGCGCCTGTGAGCATTGCAATTCCGTTTACAGTCCCGCTGCCTATTTGGTGGAGCTTTTGCATTTCCTCATGAACCGGTCCTCGAATGTGCCGGGTGGCAATGCTCTGGAGGTGCTTTTTGAGCGCCGGCCGGATATTGGCGAGATCGAGCTGAGCTGTGAAAACACGAATACCCACCTGCCCTATACCGATCTGGTGAATGAGATCTTGGAAAACGCGGTTGCGCCCGGCGGCGCCTTTCCCTTTCAGACCGAGGGCGAATCCGAGGCGCTAAGCGCCAATCCGGAGCATATCCACGAATCCGCCTACACGGCACTCGCCAACGCGCGTTTCCCTTTCAACCTGCCTTTCGACCTCTTCGCGGAAGAGGCGCGCGTTTACCTGAATCACCTGGGCGCGCCGCGCCATAAGCTGATGCGGTTTTTCCAGAGAGACGGCGGCGACCCAACAGCGGCCCAGGCGGCCGCGGAGTACCTGGGCCTGACCGCCGCGGAGCATCAAATCATCGTCGGCGCCTCGGGGTCAACTCACCTATTGTGGGGATTCGACTCCGCCGCGGCAATCAATGCATTCGTGGCGGATCACGGCGTTTCCGACCTGATGCGCCGTTCGGGTTTGAGTTTCGAAGACCTTCGGGAAACTCTGTCCATGCCCTATGTCAATCCCGGTGGCGATCTGGCCATCCAATTCGCGGGCGCCGACTGCAACCTGGATGCGGCTACCATTACCAATCTCGATGTGGCCGCCTTGAATCGCTTGCAGCGCTTCCTGCGTTTGCGGCAACGGGGAGATTGGTCGATCCGGCAACTAGGGGATATTCTTCATGGCCTGGGAATTGTCGATCTCAACGACGACGCGGTCCTTCAATTGGCCGCCTACCAGAAGCTGCTGCGCGATTTGAGCGTGCCGAGAGACATTCTCTCCAGTTGGTTTGCCGATCAATTGGATACCCGCGCTTTCGATGGCCAGCCCTCCTTTTATGAAAGCGTGTTTCGCGATCCCACGGTGCATATCGCCCCGGACCTGGAGATTTTCATGCTCCAGCCGGGCGATCCGCCGGCCGAACTGGCCGATCCAGGCCATCCGATCGCCGATCACGCGGCCGTGGTCCACGGCGCTCTCGGCATCGACGCCGCCGATTTGAGCGCGCTGATCGCCGCCGAGCTTTCCGACGATAGTCTGAATTTGGCGAACCTCAGCCGATTGTACCAGGCGGTCACCTTTGCCAAGGCATTGGGCTTGTCCATTGACGAATTTATCAAAATGCGCGCGTTGACGGGGATCAACCCTCTCGGCGCGGGACGGTTGGACGCGGCCCAGCGTTTCTCCGAATGGAGAACGCTGGTGAAGCGTTCCGGTTTCACCATCGACCAACTGGACTTCCTATTGCGTGACCAGTCCGCGCCGTCTTCCGGCTTGGGCCTTGAAGAATCGGACATCGCCGCATCCCTCGCGGCCTTGCGGTCGGGTCTGGCCGTCATCGCGGATGAACACGCGGTATTGCCCGATCCGGATGGGAGCCTGACCGCGGAAAAACTTTCCCTGCTCCTGCCATCGCAAACCCTAAACCAGGCCATGGCCATTTTGGATGGCGGGTCGCAACTGGACGACGCGGGCAAGCAGGCCTTTATCGAGGAGCACTTCGCCGAGTTTATGGACCCCAACGACGCGGTGGCCGCGCTGGTGAACCCAGGCCTGTTCACCCCTCAGGGCGATGCGGATGTGGCGCAAAGAACCGCGGTCTTGTTGCAACCGCTTCTCGACTACCTGGCCAGGAGTGCAATGGAGCAATGGGTGATCCGTTTTCTGGCCGAGGCGGCCGGCGTCGATATCGCGCTCATGGACCAACTCGCCCGAGTGCTGACGCCCTCTCCCGATGGAACGACCGCCTCGCTGGCGGTGTTCCTGGACGAGGGGTTCCGCTTGGCCCCTGAGGACGCGTCGCTCTCGACGGCGGCGTTCCCCGACCAATTTGTCACATTTTACCGGCTCGTAAAAATCGCTCGCCTCTTACAGGGTTTGGCCATTCCCAATGGCCAGGTGGAATTCCTGTTTTCGAGCGGGCCCGCCCTGGGTTGGCTGGACCCCAATTCCCTGCCGCTGGAGCCTATCGAGGATGGAAACGCGGGCTTCGCGGCCTGGGCCGCGATGAGCGAAGCCTTTGAAGCCGCCGGGCATCTAGAGGAAGGTATTCCCTTCCTGCTGACCCTGCTCGCGTCCTTGGAAGAAGAAACCGTCACTCGCGACGCGTTTTTGGACGATGTGGCCGCGCGCACCGGTTGGGACCGAATCGATTTGGGGTTTCTCACGGGCGAGAGCGCCTTGGATTTGCAATTCCCACAAGACTTTCGCGATGGCTCGTTTCTGAGCGGGCTCGCGGTGGGTTTCGGGCTGCTCCGGCCGCTGGGCGTTACCGCTGCCGAGGCGCGGGGCTGGGCCTTGGCCGGCGTGAGCCCGGAGACCGCGCGCGCCATCAAACAGGCCGCGAGAGCCAAATATGAAACGCGCAAGGCCTGGGTCGCGGTGGCCCGACCGCTGCGCGACGCCTTACGGGACCGTCAGCGCCAGGCGTTGGTCGACTTCCTGGTCCATGTGAACGGGCTCGATGGGCCCAATCAGCTTTACGCCCACTTCCTTATCGATGTGGAGATGGACCCCTGCATGCAGACCTCCCGCATCGTGTTGGCCACCCATTCCGTGCAACTGTTCGTGCAACGATGCCTGCTCAACCTGGAGCCAGCCGTCGAATTCGCGCCCAAGGACTCCGAGGAATGGGCCTGGATGAAGAACTACCGCGTATGGGAGGCCAACCGCAAGGTGTTCCTCTACCCGGAGAACTGGGTCAAGCCGGAATTGCGCGACGACAAGACCGCCTTCTTCAAGGAATTGGAAAGCGGCTTGCTCCAGGACGAAATCAACCCGCATTCCATTGAGCGCGAGTACCTCAAATACCTGCATGAACTGAATCAGGTGGGCCAGTTGGAGATATGCGGCCTCTACCGCCAATGGGAGGTGGAGCGCGATACCCTGCATGTCTTCGGCCGCACCTTCAATACGCCTCATGCATACTACTACCGCCGTTGGGAAGATCAGCGCTACTGGACACCCTGGGAACCGCTTGATTTGGATATCGAGGGCGATCATCTGGTGCCGGTGGTCTGGAACGGCAGGCTGTATCTGTTCTGGCCGATTTTCCTCGAACGGGCCTTTGAGGATACTTTCGTGGGGGGCGAGGACCAAAGGCCGAGACGCTTCTATGAAATTCGCATGGCATGGAGCGAGAGAAGGCAGGGGAAGTGGTTGCCCAAAAGGGTTTCCAACGAGGCCCTGAGGACCAATTCTGAGCGGGAACTGACCGATAGGAGCCGATTCTCGTTCTGGTCCTACGAGGATGATGAGGGCGGCCTGTTCATCGGTTATGAGATGGAAGATCTTGAGGGCAATCCGATTCACGATGATCCGCCGGCCCTGCACTTTCGCTTAAACGGAAGCGAGCATCCACTGAAGGTCAGGGTCGGCGCCAAGAGCATCGATTCGAGTCCCCCGCCCGGCACCGCGGGCCGGTTCAACGCCTTTGTGGAACAAGGCGAAAAACCCCTGCGGCTGGTCACGTCC
>JBGTRP010000410.1:0-6899 GCA_041940685.1 Acanthopleuribacteraceae bacterium | reverse complement strand
TTGGCGGCTCACCCGGCGGCAACGGGTAGTTGGCGCACATGATCGTTCCCTCGGTGGGACCATATCCCTCGTAAACCTCGGCCCTCGGGAACACGCGCCGCAGGTCGGCGAGCAGGGTCGGCGGCACGGAATCGCCGCCCACGAATGCCTTGCGGATGCGTGTTTGACGGCGGTTATGGGCCAACAAATGGTCCGTCACCTGCCGCATCAGCGCGGGCGGACCGTGAAGGCAGGTGAGGCGCTCCACCATGAACGCCAGGCTGGCCGGATTCAACGCCTGCTCGCGGGTCAGGAATACCGAGGTTGCCCCGGCCCGCAAGGGGCTGAACAACTGGAACAGGAAGATGTCGAAAGAAAAGGAAGCGAAGCAGGTCATGGCGTCATCCGCGCGGAAATGAAAGCGGTCCTGAACCGCGTGAACGAAGTTGCTCAGATTTCCATGCGTGACCATGACCCCCTTGGGCCGGCCGCTGGTGCCCGATGTATAGATCAAGTAGGCGAGGCTCGAGCTTTCCACCGCGGTTGGCGGGTCCGAAACTTCCCGGATGCTCTCGGGATTTCGGTCTCCCGCTTCCAAATGAAGCAGCGGTCCGCCGAAACCCGCCACGCGGTTCGCGGTCGCGGATTCTGTCAACATCAGGGCGGGTTCGCTGTCCTCGATCATGAACCTCAGCCGTTCCAGCGGATAGTCCGGATCCAGCGGCACATAACCGGCGCCCGATTTGAGCGTGGCCAGTAGGCTCACCACCATCGCCGGCGAACGTTCGAGGCACAGGCCCACCCGTTTTTCCGGACCCACGCCCCGCTCGGCGAGCCGGCTCGCAAGGAGGTTGGCCGAGTCGTTCAAGGCCGCGTAGGTCAACACCCGGTCGCGCTCCCGTTCCGTCCCGAACGCGGGAAATACAAGCGCGGTGGCGTCCGGGCGGTTGACCGCCTCGACCTCGATAGGTTGATGAGCGCCGCGGCCCATGGGATAGTCCGCCTTTTCACCTTGCCAAAATTCCATCAGCGCGGTTTTTTCCGCTTCCGAGATCCAGGAAAGTTGCGAAAGCCGCTGTTGGTCGTTTGCGGTCATGGCGCGGTACAGCATCTCCAGGTGGACGGCCATCCTAGCCGCGGTTTCCCTTTCAAAGAGGGCCGTGTTGTAACCCAAGACGCCGTCCAAACGGCCCGCCGATTGGGTGAGCGAAAGGGTCAGGTCAAAAATCGCCTGATTGTGCTCCGTGGGCGCGGGCGTCAACTCCAAACCCGGCAAACTCAAGGCGGGGCCGGAATCGTTGCGCAAGGTGAACATGACCTGGAAGAGCGGTCCGTGGCTCAGCGCGCGCTCCGGCCGCACCGCTTCCACCACCCACTCGAAGGGAACATCCTGGTGGGCGAGCGTGGCCAGCGTATCTCGCCGCACGGTCCGTAACCAATCGCCGACGCGCGGATCGCCGCTCAGGTCGAAACGCATGGCCAGCGTATTGATCAGACAACCGATCAGCGGCTCCACATCGCGATGGTCACGATTGGCGACCGGGGTCCCGATAGCAAGATCCCGCTGGGTGCTGTAGCGGGAGAGCAATAGGGCCAGTCCTGTCTGAAGCGCCATGAACAGCGTGCATCCGGTCTTGCCCGCCAGGTCCTCCAAATCTCCCGTGAGCCCGGAGTCAAGGCCGATTTCGATGGCCGCTCCGTCAAAGGTCTGAAGCGCGGGGCGCGGGGCATCGGTGGGGAGCTCCAGCAAGGCGGGCAAACCTTTCAAACGGTTGCGCCAGAAATCCAACTGGACCCGCAAGACATCGCCGCTCAGCCATTGCCGCTGCCAGACCGCGTAATCGCCGTACTGGACGGGTAAGGGTTTCAGCGCGGCCTCTTCATTGCGGAGCCCGGCCGCATAGAGCCGGGCCATCTCCTCGATCAGGATTTCGGCGGACCATCCGTCGGAGACGATATGGTGCATGGTCAGCGCGAGCACATGGTCCTCGCGGGTGAGGCGCAGAAGCAATACGCGGAAAAGGGGGCCCGCGGCCAGATCGAAGGGCAGACCGACCTCGCTCTGCACCCGATCCTCCACGTGGCGGCGCCGGGCCTCTTTCGGCAATCCGCTCAGGTCGACCAGGCGTGGGATGACGAGCGGGTCAGCATGAATGATTTGGACGGGTGGCTCCCTATCCAAGGGGAAACTGGTGCGCAGGATTTCGTGCCGCCGCTGCAAACTTTCAAAACAGAGTGCGAGAAGCGAGCAATCGAGCGGTCCCCGCGGATGGATGACCTGCGGGATATGGTAGGCGGAAACCTCGGGGTCGAGTTTGTGTAGGAACCACAGGCGCTGTTGGGCAAAAGAGAGCGGGAGCGGTTTGTCGCGGGCCACCGCGAGCAGGGGCGGCAATTCGGCGCGCTCCGGCCTTCCTCCCCGCGTATCGATATGTTGGGCCAATTCGATGAGGGTGGGCGCTTCAAACAGCGCGTGAAGCGGCAGCGAGAGACCCAAAGCCTCTCGAATCCTGGAAATGACCTTGGTGGCGACCAGTGAGTGGCCGCCGATTTCAAAGAAATTCGCGCGGCGGTTGATTCGTTTCAAACCCAACACAGACGCCCAGATAGCGGCCAACTTCCGTTCCGTGGGTGTTTCCGGTTCCTCATTCTCGCGGGTCAGGGCCTCTGCCTCGGGGTCCGGCAGGGCGCGGCGGTCAATCTTGCCGCTGGTGGTCAGCGGGAATTCTTCCAGCAAGACCAGCGGCGAGGGAACCATATAATCGGGCAGACGCTCCAGCAGATAGGCCCGCAAGATCGACGGCAGATTCTCGTTGCCGGCGCCCTCGGTGGCCGGCTCAGCCTTCACATAGGCAATCAGCCGATCATCGCCGAGCGGGTTTGTGCGGGTGACGACCACCGCCTCGATCACGGCCGCATGGCCTTTCAGAACGGCCTCGATTTCGCCCGGTTCGATGCGGAACCCCCGCAACTTTACCTGCTGATCCACGCGACCCAGGAAGTCCAGGTTGCCATCCGCGAGCCGCCGGACCCTGTCGCCCGTGCGGTAGAGCCGCTGGCCCGGAACCCTGCTGAAGGGATGGGGCGGGAAGGCCGCGGCGGTGAGGGCGGCACGGTTCAGATAATCCCTCGCCAGGGCTATTCCTCCGATAAAGAGCTCGCCGGGAACGCCGACGGGCGTGGCGTGCATGTGGCGGTCCAACACATGAATGACAAGGTTCCCCAGTGGTTTGCCGATATGGGGTTTGGGCTCGCCGCGGAATCGGGCCATGGAGGCGCAGACCGTGGACTCCGTGGGCCCGTATGCGTTGAAGAATTGGCGTCCTCGGGACCAAGCCGAGGCCAGCTCGGCCGAGCATGCCTCTCCCGCGACAATCAAATATTGCAGCGCGGGCAACGCCGCTTCAGGGGCCTGGCTCAGGGTGGTCGGCGGCAAGGTGGCATGGGTGACCGCCTGGCGTCGGAGCAGGGAGATCAGCGCCTCGCCGGTCGGTGGTTTGCCCGCGCGCGGCAGCACCAGGCTCGCGCCCGAGCCGAGCGCCATCGCCATTTCCCAAATCGAGGCGTCGAAGCTCAGCGAGGCAAACTGGAGCACGCGGCTACTGGAATCCACCTGGAACGCCCGTCTTTGCTCCATGGCCAGGTTGACCAGACCCGCGTGCGCGAGACGGGCGCCCTTGGGTTTGCCCGTGGAGCCCGAGGTATAAATGACATAGGCCAAATTAGCCGGAAGAGCGAGATTGGAGGGCGCCTTGCGGGGCGTTTCCGCCCAGAGCGATTCGTCCTCGTCCAGTACGATCGTGGTGGTGAAACCGAGCTCGAAGGCGGGCAGCGTTTCGATGGTATCGCTGTCGGCAATCACGGCGACGGGCGCGGCTTCTTGCAGCAGCCATGCCAACCGCTCGCCCGGGAAATCCGCGTGCAGGGGCAGGTAGGCGCCGCCCGCCTTGAGCACGGCCAAAAGCGAGACGAGGCGCTCGGGCGAACGCCGGAGGCAGAGGCCAACCAGCGTTTCCGGACCCACGCCCATGCTCCTCAAATGATGGGCCAACTGGTTGGCGCGCGCATTCAACTCTCCGTGGGTCAGTGATCGAGAAACGGCCCCGGGTTCCTCGAATACGGCCGCGAGCGCGTCGGGACGGGCCGCGGCCCGGCACTCGATGAGGTCGTGGATGCAACCGCCACGGGCGTCTCGGGTCGCGGTTTGGTTCCACGCGAACAGCGCTTGTTCGCGTTCTTGCCGGTCCAGCAGCGGAATGCGCGAGACGGGAAGCGCGTGATTTTCCGTAACGGCCGTCAGGATGTTGCGCAGATGATGGCTGAAACGAGCCATGGTAGCGGCATCGAAAAGCTCTGTCTTGTATTCCAAAGAGCCCGTCAAGCCGTACGCGCCTTCCCTGAGTGCGAGGGTCAGGTCGAATTTGGATGTTTCATGCGCGATCTGGAGCCCCTCCAGGGAGAGGCCGGGAAGGGAAAGCTCTTTCGTGGGCGCGTTTTCCATTCCGAACATGACCTGGAACACGGGCGCGTGGCTCAGGTCGCGATCCGGTTGAAGGGCGTCCACCAGGCGCTCATAGGGCAGGTCCTGGTTGGCGAAAGCCTCCAGCGCCACCTGGCGTACGCGAAGGAGCAACTCCTCGAAGCGGGGATCGTCGAAGACCTGGTTGCGCATGACCAGCGTATTCACGAAAAAGCCGATCAGCGGTTCGATCTCCTTGCGGTTCCGATTGGCCACGGGCGAGCCGATGAGGATGTCTTCCTGGCCGCTGTAGCGGGAGAGCAGAACCACGAAGGCCGCTTCCACGCACATGAACAGGGTGGTTCCCGATTCGCGGCTCAGCTCCCGCAGGGCGCGCGTGAGATCGGCATCGATTTCAAAGCCCATTTGCGCGCCGTGGAAACTTTGCACCGCGGGTCTGGGCTGGTCCGTGGGCAGGTCCAGCAGCGCGGGCGCACCGGTCAGCCGGCCGCGCCAGTAGGCGAGTTGTTTATCGAGGACGTCGCCGGCCAACCAGCGATGTTGCCATGCCGCAAAATCCGCGTACTGGATCGGGAGCGGGGCTAAGGTTACGCCAGGCGTCCGGGCCTCCTTCCAATCGACCAAGTCGCGGTATGCCGCGCTCAGTTCTCCCATCAGAATGCCCACGGACCACAAGTCCGCCACGATATGGTGCATGCAGAAAAGCAGCACATGTTCGTCCCGGCTCAGGCGGGTCATTTGAGAGCGGTACAGCGGCCCGCGCTCCAGGTCGAAGGCGCGGCCCGCTTCGGCTCGGGCCAATTCGCGCGCCCGATCCAGGCTCGCGGTTCGGCCCAGACCGCTCAGGTCGATCACGGAGAGCGGGACATGGACAACGGCAGCCACCTTCTGCAGGGGTTGGCCATCGGCGATGGAGAAATAGGTGCGCAACACCTCATGGCGGCTCGCGATCTTCGCGAATGCGCTTTCCACGGCGGGAACGGACAGCCGGCCCCTGAACCGAAAGGCGGAGGGGATGTTGTAACTGGTGCGCGATGCGCCCATTTGATCGAGGAACCACAGGCGCTTTTGGGCAAAGGAAAGCGCAAGTCCCTCTTCCCGGGCAACGGCCTGAGCCGTGGTGGGTCCAATCGCGGGCAGCGGAAGTCTCTCCGGACCGGCGCCCATTTCCTCGATCGCGGCCGCGAGCTGATCCAGCTCGGGCGCCTGGAAAAGGACCCGCAAGGGCAACTCGATAGTGAAGGTTTCCCGGATGCGGGAAACTACGCTGGTGGCCAGCAGCGAATGCCCGCCAAGGGCGAAGAAATTGTCCTTTGCCCCGACTCGCTCCAACTTCAACACATCTTGCCAAATAGAGGCGAGCGCGGTCTGGACAGGCCCAGTTGGCGGCAGATAAGCGTCGGAGGCGACCGCGCCCTCCGGATCGGGAAGCGCCTTGCGATCGACCTTCCCGCTGGGCGTTAAGGGGAACCGCTCCACCATGACGAAAGCCGATGGCAGCATGTAGGCGGGCAGGCTCTTTTCGAGAAAGCGGAACCAAATGAGAGGTAGATCCCCATCTCCTTCCGAGGCTCCAGGCTCCGCGCGCACATGGGCCACCAGCCGGCGCTCGCCATTCTCACTTTCGCGCGCGGTCACGATTGCTTGCGCGACCCTGGGGTGACGGGTCAGCGCGGCCTCGATCTCGCCCGGCTCGATGCGGAACCCTCGAATTTTGACCTGATGATCGCCGCGTCCCAGATAGGCGATGTCGCCATTCGCCAAATAGCGGGCGAGATCGCCGGTGCGGTAGAGCCGCGCGCCCGGCAACCGGCTCATGGGATTGGGGAAAAAGCGTTCAGCCGTGAGGGCGGGCCTCCAACCATAGCCTCGCGCCAGGCCTGCGCCGCTTACGAACAGCATGCCAACCACCCCAGGTGGGACCGGCCGCAACAGGGAGTCGAGGAGGTAGAGTTTGAGATCGGGAATGGCCTGACCAATGGCGCTCAGGCTGCTTTCCATATCGGACCGATTCAGCGGCCGGTAGGTTACGTGGACCGTGGTTTCCGTGATGCCGTACATGTTGATCATGCGGGGCAGGTCCGTAGCGCTACCCGAGCTCCAAGCCTCCAACCGGCTGGGGTCGAGCGCCTCCCCACCGAAAATGACCAGGCGCAGGTCCGGCAGCGGCGCATGCCTGCCATTGGGCGTCTCCTGGTGGATCAACCGGTCGAAGGCCGTGGGCGTCTGGTTCAGCACGCTTACCTTTTCTCGGCGCAACAAAGCCCGGAAGGTCTTTGGCCCACGCGCCACGGAACTGGGCGTTATCAAAAGCCGGCCGCCGTGCAGCAAGGCGCCCCAAAGCTCCCAGACCGAAAAATCGAAGGCGAAAGAATGGAACAGAGTCCAAACGTCTCGGCAATCGAACTGGAACCAGGCGCTCGTGCTGGAAAAGAGTCGA
>JBGTRP010000409.1:0-6906 GCA_041940685.1 Acanthopleuribacteraceae bacterium | reverse complement strand
AGCGCCATTGATCGCCCGGATGATGTCACCCCGTTTCAACCCTGCTTGATCTCCCGGCGTCCCCCTGGAGACGAACAGGACTTTAAAATTCTCCTCGCTGTCTTCCGTGACCGCGATGAACAGGCCGCTCCGGTCATGTTTCGGTGGATCATTGAATAGGCCATTGGGTTCGAGGATCAACCGTTTTCGTGAATAGTCGAAGGTGGCCGTGAACCGATGTAGAAGTGTGGCGCCCATAACCGCGCCGCTCGGGCCCCCGGCCGAATAACTCACCACCGGATCCGCGAATTCGAAGGGGCCCATCTGAAAGCGGTCCATGCGGGTGGTGTAGGCCTCATGGGTGGTGCCCTCGGCCTCGTTGCTGAGCCCCGTGGCGCCCAGATGGCTGACGATACGGTTCGATGCGTGAATCAGGCCGTCCCATTCACCGCGACTGGCGACGCTGGCGGTGCCCATGGTCTGTCCGCCGGAGTCCACCAGAATCGGATAATTTTCGAGCTTGTTTTCGCCGTTGACGAGCGTGGCCTTGATAAAAGGGAGTCTGGGTAGATTTCGGGGGAAATCCAGATCAAGGGTCGCCCCTTCTCCATCATGGCGATAATCTTTGGGATTGTAAAAGCTAAGCTGACGATTCTCATAGTCAACTTCGATGACATAGGAGAAGAATGGAGCAGAGCCGAGAATGCCGTCGAAGCGTTCGCCCATTATGACCAAACTGATTTCGGTGAACGGCGCCGCCAAGACGCTTTTTACGTGAATGTCGAAGCCCTGAGCCACCTCAAAATCAATCCCATTGGCAATGGTAGCGTAGGTCACCTGACTGCCAGCGGCCGTGCTCCGGCCGGTTCGGGGATTGTTTGTTTTCAGACCGAGACGCCGCGCCAACCCGGCGTCGATGACGCTCCCGGTTGCACCGCTGTCCAGTACGAAGCGGAATGGCCCCTGTCCCTTGATCCTCGTTTCGAGCACGATCAAATGGAATGGATTTTCGAAGGCGACGGTTACCGGTGTTTTTAGATGGTTCGGCGAGCCGTGACAACCGGCGGAAATGCTGATGAGCCATAGCCACATGAGATCGACGAAGCGACATTTCGAAATGCGTACCATTGCTTCTCTCCCCTGGATGGAATGGATGGAGGCCCTATCATTCGCCGTTTGCGAAACGGTGCGCCTCACATCTCCGTTCCTTAAAACCTAAACGACAGTGGCCTCTTTTGGCCTGAGGGAAGGGTGACAAATTGCGGACAAATGGGTGACAGGGCCATTCGGGAGGCTCTCGGGCGGTGAATCAATGGCCCGGAGCCGCCCTTAGATCCCCGGAAACTTGTCATGGGCGGCCTGGTCGGGTCCGTTCATCTAACAAGGGTTTAAGAAGAAGATTCACCGGTTTTTTGCGCCCGGGAAACGAGTTCTACTGCCAATAAGGTCTGAGTGGCCCCCAACCGAGAAATAACCATCAGGATGGGTGGTATTAGGATTGTCAAAAGCCAAACGACCCAGTTGGTCAACGCCTTCTCAGAACCATGAAGGACTCTAGCGGAAAGTACCGATAAGGAAAGGCAAAAGACCAGAATCGTAGGGATACAAGCTCTGAAAAAATCGACCTCCCGGCTCAAGGACACATAGCGCGCGACGAGATGCTCGCTTCCGCTGTTGCATACACCTATGAAAGTCTTCACTTCATCAAGACGGGCTTGATCGTTTTGAAACAAAACCCTAACCAAGTAAATCAAGATGGAGCCGATGATATAAGCAGCTCCAAGTATTGGAATCGTAAAAGCGAAAAAGTCTCGATCAACGCCGATGGAAATCTTAAGCAATCCACTCAAGAGGAAAAAGCCTGAAAGAACCCACAAGGAGCCTTCGGTTATTCCAGACTGGGAGTCCGGCCCAAGTACGAGATCGTGAACCTCGTCAGCCGTTCCCTGCTTATGCCCTTTGTAGGTGAAACGCGAATCCTCACTCCGCCTACTGGGGCGGGGGAAATATTTTCGCCAAGCGCTACTCGAAGGCTAAACCATTGTCCGGAACCACCGTTCATCCAATTAACAGAATCGGCCTTTCCATAGATGGGAGCGACGAGGAGGGTTTCCCATGCGCCACCGCTGCTTAAACTGGCGGACAATCCGCACGATCCTGTTGGCGACCCTTGGGATCCTGGGCGGCGCGGACCCCCGCCGGGCGGCCGGGCCAGACAGGGTTGGGATGCCGGGTCCGCAAGTCCCCATCGTCTCGACGGTTCCGGGGCGGCCCTCAACGCTTGGCTCCGGTAGCATGGGGAAGCGTTTGCCCAAGGCCACGGCCCACGCGAATCCTCAAACTCCGAACCCTCCTCGTACGGCAGGGTTCACGGCCGCCGCGTTGCGCCGCCATGTGTTCGCGCTGGCTGACGATCGCCTTGGCGGCAGGGGCGCCGGCTATGCGGGCGAACGCCAGGCCGCGGAGTACATCGCGCAACACTTTCGCGAGGCGGGGCTTGAAGCCGCGGGAGACGCGGATGGCGCCACGTTTTTTCAGGTTTTTTCCTTTCATCCCAAGCATCCCCCCAACCCCTGGCAGGTGTTGGAGGCCCGAAATGTGGTGGGGTTTTGGCCAGGAACCGACCTGGCCCAGGAAATTATCATCCTGGGGGCCCATTTCGATGGACAGGGACAATTGGGGGAAGCCGACGCGGGGCGTTTGTTGCCCGAGGACTCTCCGCCGCATGGCGCGGATAGGATATGGAACAGCGCCGACGACAATGCATCGAGCGTGGCGGTGCTCCTGGAGGTTGCCCGTAACCTGGGTAGGGGAGAGCGGCGGCCCAGGCGTTCCATCGTTCTGGTTGCCTTCAGCGCCGAGGAACACGCCCTCAACGGTTCCGCGTTCTTTGCGGCCCATCCCCCATTCGCCTGGCCGCGGTTCAAGGCCATGATTAACCTGGAGAAATTGGGGAGGGCGGAAGCGCCGCTCATGACCGCCACCACGGGAACCAGCACCGCCTTTTCC
Organism: Acanthopleuribacteraceae bacterium; assembly: GCA_041940685.1. Classification (GTDB taxonomy): domain Bacteria; phylum Acidobacteriota; class Holophagae; order Acanthopleuribacterales; family Acanthopleuribacteraceae; genus JBGTRP01. The sequence continues at coordinate 3,918 of JBGTRP010000409.1, read as the reverse complement.
CGCGCGATAGCTCGGGCGAAGGCATGCTCGGAGCTGGAGGCGTCCTCGTTTTACGGCGGAATCATCACCGACACGGATCACTACCCCTTTGCCGCGCGCAAGCTGCCGGCCATGGTGTTGGGAACCGGAAATGACCGCCATATCCATCTGCCCTCGGACAGCGCCGAAAAACTCGATTACCAATTCTTGGCCGAGCGTGCGCACTACCTCTACTGCCTCCTGATGGCGTTGGCGGAGATCGAAGACCCCTTTGCGTTTACCGGAAACCTGGAAGGCTTCACCGGGGTGTTGACTCTTCCCCCCACCGAAGCCGAGTTGCGGGTGAAACATGCCTCGGGCCGCCCAGCCGTCAAAGTGTCGGCCGTCCTGAAGGGATTGCCGGGAGAACGGGCCGGGTTTCAACCGGGCGATCTGGTGCTGGCAATAGAAGGCAAGGACCTGGACGCGCCTCATACCGGATCCGGCGGCGAATTGGGCGAGTGGATCACTTGGCCCCAAGACGGAAGTGGTGTGGCCGTGCGCATCCAGCGGGGGGACGCAAGGCTCACGCTGACCCTGCGCTAAAGCTTCGTTTTCAGCGGAAATCGCTGGGAGCGAATCCGGCGGCTAACCCCCGAGGCCGTTTCGAGCGTATAAAAGAGACAGTTTATTGCGCCGCGTTTACAGGGTGGTTTTCCATGTTTCCCTTCCGTGAATCCCAGTGGGCTCGGATCGTGGAAAGCCTCGTTTCTGCCGCCATGCTTGAAAAGTAGCGAACCTCGGGCAGCATCTCTCCCCGCTTTGGGCGAACGCGCGCCCTTCACAAACCGTAAAAAGGAGTTAGCATGATTGCCAAACTGATGATTTTGTTGGCCTCGGGGCTCACGGGCTATACCGAGGAGGCCGCGGAGAAACCGGACAAAGCCCTCACCACTCACGGTCCCCGGCCCTCGGTCATTGAACTCGAACCTTGCAAGAATCCGGGCTCCGAGGATTGGGGGCTGTGCGGCTCCTACGAGGTATACGAGGACCGCGAAAGCGGGGAGGGCCGCAAGATTTCCATGAAGGTGGTGGTCTACCCCGCTACCGGCGATCAACCTTTACCCGACCCTCTTTTCATGTTTTTGGGCGGGCCGGGTCAGGGCGCGGCGTCCTCTGCCGGCTTCCTCGCCTCCGGGGTTCGGGATGTCCGCGCCAAGCGCGATCTGGTGCTCATCGATCAACGGGGAACCGGAGCATCCAACCCCCTGATGTGCAAGCTGAGCGGACCGGAAACGAGCATGCAGACCTATCTCAAAGACATGTATCCCGTCGACTACGTTACGAACTGCCGCACGGAATTGGAAACGCGGGCCGATCTCAGCAAATACACCACGGATATTGCCATGGACGATATCGACGAAATTCGCGCGGCCCTGGGATATGACAAGATCAATATTTCCGGGGGCTCCTATGGCACACGTTCCTGCATCGTGTACATGCGCCGCCATCCGGAAACCGTGCGCACCGCGCTGCTGATGGGATCCGCGCCGCCCTTTATGGCCATGCCCGACACCTTCGCGGAAGATACTGAAGCCGCCTTGCAACGCCTGATCGGGGACTGCGAAAAAGATCCCGATTGCCATAAGGCCTTTCCCCAATTCAGGCAAAACCTGGCCTCCCTGCACCAGCGTCTGTTGCAGGGACCTATCGAGGCGGAGGCGCGCAATCCCTTAACCAAAGAAAACGAAAAAGTGAGCCTTAGCCTGGGTCCGTTTCTCACGATTGTCCGCTCGATGCTTTACGGCGTGCGGCGCTCGGCGGAACTGCCCCTGGTCATCGAGCAGGCGAGCAAAGGCGATTTCAACCGCTTGATCGTTTACTCGGCTCTGTACACCAAGAATATCAACGAGGGCATTGCGGAGGGCATGTATCTTTCCGTCACCTGCGCCGAGGATATTCCCTTTATCGACTACGCCGCCTCGGAAAAGCGCGCCAAAGGCACCCTTTTGGGCGACTACCGCATTTTCCAGCAGCGCCGCGCCTGTGAGCATTGGGTGCGAGGGGAAATACCCGCAAAATACCGCGATCCTCTGATCTCCGATATCCCCACCCTCCTGCTTTCCGGCGAGGTAGACCCGGTCACCCCGCCACAATGGGGCGCCGAGGTGGCCCGGCATCTTTCCAACAGCCTGCATGTGGTGATCCCCAATGCCGCGCATGGCATGGGGCTGTCCGACCAGCACGGCCTGGATCAGTTGATTCAAAAATTTTTGGATCAGGCCAGTGTCAAGGGTTTGGATCCCGAGCCATTGAAAAAAGTGACGCGGCCGCCCTTCATTACAAAGGACGAGGACGCCAGGAAGATTTAACAACAAAGGACAGGAATTGTGCCCCCCACTGGGTTTGGCCCAATATCTTCCTGAACAATGATCGGTAAAAGATGTCAGAAAATCATTGCAAAAAGGAAGGGTATATATTAATTTCTAAATAGAATCGAGATCACAGTGAAATTGGGATCAATTGTAAATGTGTTTTTTATCCGCGACTCTTGTGGCGCTCTTACTTCAAGCCAATTCCTCCGCCGAGGCGGAACGAGTCCTGAAAAATCATTATCGAGCCATGGGCGGTTACGCTAAAATCAAGTCCATCCAGTCCCTATTGCTCCACTACGCGGGTGAGAGCCCGGGCTTCGGTTTCCGGGAAACGCGGATCTACCAAAGGCCCCATTTTTTGCGGCAGGAAATTAGGGGTTCCGACCGTGAATTGGTGCGGGTTTACGATGGCCAGGACGGCTGGATGATCCATTCGGGAGCGGCGTATCCCCTTGCCAAGATCCTCAAACCGGAGGCGGAGCGACCGTTGCAATTCGAGGCCGATCTCGAAGGACCATTGGTGGATTGGCGCGAAAAGGGAATCGAGCTAAGCCTTTTGGGCATAAACCGGCTGGGCGAGGACGATTACCAGCATCTGCTGTTAGTTTTTCCGGATGGGGTACGCCATGAGATTTGGTTAGATAGGAAAAATTTCCTGACCCGGCAGACGAGGACGACCTTCTCCCACTCGGGAGCGGTACTTTGTAGGATTTATGGGGACTACAGGCTTGTAAACGGCTTTCTTTTGCCTCACTTAATCAGATCCGAAAATGGTATGGGGGATTGGCTTTATTCCCTGACCTTGGAGGAAGCGATTCTGAATCCTGCGATCGATTCGGCTTTGTTTAAGCTACCCGCTCTCGGGGCTTGGAAAACGCAATAACCCCCATCCATGGATGGGAAAATGTTATCAAGGAGGAAAACATGAAATGGACGTGGTTGTTGTTGGTGTACTTGGTGTTCACAATCATCCAACCGGCGTGGAGTGGAGGTTCCGCGGGTTGGTGGGATATTGGTTGGGAAACCGATTATGTCAATTGTATGGAGTATATTGGCGAGGAAATATGTGTCGGAGAGAAGCGCGATTGTAGCAGGACGGTAAACCTTTACACCTGTTTCGAGAACAATCTTTGCTTCATAAATTATTGCTACACACCAGGGAGTGGAACGGGTGGTGGCGGTGACGATCCTTTGGGTCAGGAAGCCGACTGCCTGATTAACCCAATGTGTTACCTGGCCAATTAAACACTGTTTTCCAAATGGAACAGCTCAAGATTTTTCAAAGGGCTTTTCCCTCATTTAGGTTTCTGGCAAGAAACCAGCGGGAGAAGACCGTGGATAGACGGCCATTTCATAGCAGTCCCGGCCTCGCAATGGTGGTCCTGCTCGCCGCCTTCTTCTTTTGCGAATGTAGTCCGCCTGCCGAGAAAGTCTCGCCCTATCACATTGATGTGAAATCCGCGGGAGAGAGTTCGGTAAGTAATTTTCCAAGGCCAAGGGTTGCCTTGCCCGATGATCGCGCCAAGGTGATTGGCTCAGCCCGTTACCTTTCAGAAGTGTTCCCGGTAGAGCGGGCCGTCCGGTT